>DAIDML010000034.1 GCA_027449005.1 Erysipelotrichaceae bacterium
AGTGAGTTTTTAAATACTTCTTGATCCTCAAGTGGTAACAACACACATCCTAAGATGGTATCAGCTTGTTTGAGCACTTGATGCTTATAGATGAACAAAGGATGATAATGCAACAACATTGGTCTCTTATCCTTAGGAATAGTTGTGAGATCGAGCACCTTCTTGGATAAGAATGTACTGTCTTGAGCAAGAACATGATGTTGCTTATCAAGCATAAAATACATGTGATCAGCTGCCTTTTTTAATTCGTCTAAATCGTCTTGAGTATACCCAATGTGTTCAAACAGAACCCTGTACTCAGGACGTTGCGCAAAGTGAACCACCCGATTAAAGTGAAACTGTGCCATTTTATTCGTATACGCATTGTCATTCACAATGGCTGTGTATTCATCTGGACCAGTTACTCCATCCAAATGGAATCCTGTCTCATTGAAATGACCATAATCAAGTAAGAAAATTGCTGTTTCAACCATGAGTTCAAACCCAATGGTTTTCATGAAATGATCATCATGAGTTAACACATACACTTGATTGATTGCGTAAGCAATATCACTGTTAATGTGAACTTGAGCACTGCCTGCAGGATAATAAGGTGAGGCTTCCTGACCATTGATGGTTCTCCAAGGAATCTTTGCTCCACGATTCACCCCAAGTTTGCGAGCCTCTTCCTTCGCAAAACCTAAGGTATGATGACGATAAGCCAATAAATTCTTCGCTTGAGTAGGATGGGTTAGCGCAAAGAAAGGCAACATGTAGATTTCGGTGTCCCAGAAGTAATGACCTTCATACCCTTCACCACTGATTCCTTTTGCTCCAATTTGGATATGAGGATGAACTCCTCCACTGCCATATAAGTGAGTTAAATTAAAATGTAAGGCCAGATTGATATCTTCTCGTGAAGTCATCACACGATGAGCACTCACAAAGGAATGAAAATCAAAACGTTGAATGGTTTTGTAGTAAGAATAAGGTTGTAAATCACTGAGAAGTGATAGGCAAGACACTTCTTCATCAAGATGAGACGCTTTAAGAACTACATACTTTGTTAAGTGAAAGGCCTGATGTAGAGTTGTCTTAAACTCAGCAACGACACTCTCATTCTCTAAACGATAATTACCTTTATGACTATGGGTCATCCCAATTTCACACTCTAAGTGAGATGCCATGGTCTTAGCCCTTAAGGTAGCACCTTCCTCATGAAGGTTTGATGATACAAACTCTAAATGAGAGATGGACTTCGCTAGACGTGGATCCATCGAAGATCCTTGTTTCACTTGAGGTAGTCGAATCATGGATTTAATCAACAACTCATCGTGTTGATGATTGGATTCAATATTTAAGCTCATGACAATGAGATGAGGTGTACTACGACTAACAAGTCGTTCTTCTCTAATCGTGATTAAATGGTTTGCTTCGATTTCATAGATCGCAACACGCTGTGTACACCCTTCATGAAGACGATATTCTCGATGAAGTGAAACTAAACGACAGTTCGTTAAATTAACTTGCTTGTGATTCACAAAGACATGCATCGCACTTCCATCCAAAACATTAACCATGGTTTGCCCAACTTGTGGGAAATGAATGGAATTTTCTTCGTAGTGATATGGAATGGTGTTATAGAAACCATTCATGAAAGTTTGAGGCAAGTCATCCTGTCCATATCCTTCTGCAAAACTGCCTTTAAATCCAATGATGCCATTGGATAAGGCAAACAACGTTTCGTCCACTTTGAGTTGTTCAAGAATTGAATGATCATCATGAATGAGGATTTGTGGTGGCAAACCATGATCTTCACGGTTAAGACCTTCTAGAAACGCACTATCAATTTTAGATAATGAATAAACATGCACATCCGCAAAATCTAACGGCTCATGACCTACACCAATCGCAAACATACCTGCACTTTGAATGGCTTTGACTCCACTGATCGCGTCCTCAAACCCAATACATGCTTGTGGTTCAACATTGAGTCGTCGTGCTGCTTCTAAGAAGAGATAAGGATCTGGTTTACCAGGTCCTGATGAAGGATCAATCACAAGATCAAAATAATCATCAATCTTTAACGCTTTAAGCAGGGTTGGTCCATTCTTTGAGGCAGAACATAAAGCACATTTAATGCCATTACTTTTTAGAAGTTGAAGTAATTCAATGACACCTTCAAGTAGATGAGACTCATCAAAGTGTTCAATGAGTTCTTTATACAACTCATTTTTCTCGTGTGCAATGGTTTGTATTGTCTCTTCATCGGTTTTAATATTCACCGAATTCAAAAGAATTCTAAGTGATTCTACCCTTGATACACCTCGTGTTAAGGTTTCATATTTGGGATCCACATCGACATTAAATACGTCTTTAATTTTCATTTGCCAAGCTTGGAAATGTTGCTCTGTGGTGGAAGTTAAGACTCCATCCAAATCAAACAATGCTGCTTGTATCTTTAATGACATTACTTCACAGCTCCTGAGGTCATACCTTTAATAATGTGTTTTTGCGCAAACAAGAATAAAATCAAGACTGGGGCTGCGGCCATAAGAACGGAAGTTAAGATTAAACCCCATTCTTTATCATAGAAACCAGCTAAATTTGCAACAGCCAAAGGTAATGTCTTGGTTGCTCCACCTAAGCCAATAATGAGAACTGGAAGCAAGTAATCATTCCAAATCCACATGCCATTTAATACCAATAATGTTACAAAGATTGGTTTTAAGACTGGAAGTACAATTCTGAAAAACACTTGAGGCTTGGAACATCCATCAATGATGGCTGCTTCTTCAATATCAATTGGAATGGATTTAATGAATCCATGGAATAAGAAGACAGATAAAGGTGCACCAAAGCCCATGTAAGCTAAGATAACGCCATGGAAGGTGTCTCTGAATGGAATACCGGTTAATGATCTTAAATCTTGAAGTAAACGAACAAGTGGTAACATGACCACTTGGAATGGAATCACCATCCCTGCAAGGAAAAACATGAAAATCGCAAAACTGTATTTGGTTTTGGTACGAACGAGTACCCATGCTGCCATGGCTGAAAAGATTCGTATGGTCAAAAGAGAGGTGACCGTGATGATAATCGAGTTCGCAAAGGATCTGAAGTAATCAATATTATCACGTGTTAAGATTTCATTTACGTTTCTTACAAACGTTCCCCAATTATTAGGGAATTGAAGCGGAGTTAAAACCACTTCTGTTCCTGTTTTTGCTGAGTTTATGATAACCATTGCAAATGGAAAGAAAAAGATAAGCAACAATGCAACTGCTAAAACTTCAAGAATAATAACCATGATAGGTATTGATTTACGTCGTTTTGCAATTTTTTCCATTACAGTTCCACCTCACGTTTCTTATTAAAGTAGACTTGAAGTAGGGATACCACAAGTAATATCGCAAAGAAGACAATGGCTTTAGCTTGACCTAGTCCTAGATTATTTCGTGTAAACGCTTCTTGGTAAATGTTCATTGCGACTAAGCTTGTAGACTGAACAATCGGCATGTCTCCCGCTAATCCATATATCCCACCCACCCAACGAGGTAATTGAGTCGCAGGCCCACCTTGGGTCAAAGACGATACCGTATCAAATTGTTTGAAAGAAGTGACTAACGTTAAGAACATCGCAACTGTGAATGCTTGAGCAACTAAAGGAAGTGTAATGGCTTTAAGGCGTTGAAATGCATTAGCCCCATCAATGGTGCTTGCTTCAACTAAGTCTTGAGGAATGTTCTGAATGGCTGCAATATATATCATCATAATGTAGCCAGCATATTGCCATGTCACTACAATAATTAACCCAATCAAGGCTGTTTCACCATTGATCAATAAAGAGGGATTAAACAAAGATCCAACTTGAACTAAAGCACGATTGAAGATGAACTGCCAAATGTACCCTAAGACAAGTCCACCAATAAGATTAGGCATAAAGAAACCGGCACGATACACATTTTTAAGTTTTAAGTTTTGGGTGACAAGTGTTGCTAAGAAAAAGGCGACAAAGTTGATCACTACAATGTTTAATATTGAATAAAGAGCAGTTCTAAAGAAAGAATAACCAAAGCGAACATCCGTGATGATGGTCTTGTAATTATCAAACCATAAGAACAATTCTCGTCCAGTATTAAGCCCGGTCCAGTTGGTCATAGATAAGTAAACACCACTGATAAATGGTACAAACACAAAGATGACGAAAGCTCCAAGACTTGGAACCAAGAACCAAACAAAAACACGATTGTTTTGAGCACTCTCGGAATCTGAGAACCAATGTTTAACTAAGAAGGTAAAAGCAACATTTCTTTTCTTCTCAAAATCAAAAATAAAAGCGTTATTGTTCTTACCAAAGAATTTCATTAGAAGCTTAGCTAACGAAAAAAAGGGAAGGATAATAATCGCAATTATCGATAAAAGTGTATACAATAGTGTTAAGCCAATCTTTCTTAAAACCATATTTACCCTCAATTCCATCAAGTGATTTCTTGATTACTAGAGTTTAGTAAGTTAATTATAGACCTCAATGTAAGCGTTGTCAATGAACACAAGAGGAACAAATAATCATTAATTGATTGGGCAATTAACGATTTCACTATTTCAATGATAAAGGAGCACATTTTATGCCATTTTTTACCCCTCAAATACACAATTATATGTTCTATTTTATTACGTTTTTGTGGATTTTTGAGTTTGTGATTTTTAGGCCTCAATTTAAGGGAAAAAGTTACTCAGAAAAACAGTCTTTTAGAACAATTTTAATCGTTATTATTACGATTATTGGCGGAACAATTCTTTACAATCAGTTTGAGTTATTTGTTTTACCAAAGGAAACTCATGGTTACTTTAATCTAATTGGGATAACCTTGTATGTGATTGGAATCTTATTACGATATGTTTCAAGCATCACTTTAGGCCGCTATTTTACACGCGATGTCGAAGTATCTTCTGATCAACAACCACATCTTAGAAGTCTTCTCTATTTAAGTGGCATGGTCTTAGGGGGATTCATTATCTTTCCTTTAGAAGTAACAAGCAAAACAAAACCTCAGCCATTAACAAAACTGAATCTCACCTTATTGGTGT
>DAIDML010000035.1 GCA_027449005.1 Erysipelotrichaceae bacterium
AAAATCTGCACATAAGATATCTTCACCCACAACCACCCCTTTGGCTTGTTTGTTGCTAATGAAGATTTCATCCACTTGGGTGTTAAGCATGATCTTAATGCCCATTTCCTTCATCAGTTTTTCTATGCCTTGGACATACCCATACATTCCCCCTTTAAAAAACCATATACCATACAGGGTTTCAACCATAGGAATGATGGAATAAATGGATGGACCAACATAGGGGGATATTCCAATGTATAAGGTTTGAAAACTTAAAAGCTTTCTTAGTTTGTCACTTTTTACAAACTTGGATACAGAATGATAAGCTGTATCAAAGGTTTTGAGTTTTAAACCATTCCATAAGGTTTTGAGATTGAACACATCCTTTGGATGATTGAACGTTTTTTCTAAGAAATGTTCTTTAGCAACCACATATCGTTCATAAATATCATTCAAGTATCTAAAGTAACCAGAAGTTTCTTGTTCGCCCATGCTTTCAAGAAAGCGGGTCAAATGCACCAAATCAGTGTTCACTTCCACTTTGTCTTCTTTACTGAAATATACATTATAAATGGGATTCAGTTGTGTTTTGGTGTAATAGTCGTCTGGATTCTTTCCAACATAGGTAAACACCTCATCATACATGTGAGGCATCATCACAATGGTGGGTCCCATATCAAAGGTAAAACCATCTTTTTTAATTTGGTTAATCTTACCACCTAGACTGCTGTTCTTCTCAATGAGGGTGACATCATAGCCATGATGTTTAAGTTTAATAGCACTGACACAACCGCCAATGCCCCCTCCCACAATGATCACTTTTTTCATACGTTTCTCCTGTGTCTATTGTAAGACAAGTGATAAGGGGTATGCTATACTTTTGACATGAAATTGAACCAAGCGTATCTACAATGTGAAGCCATTATTAAGAAACACTCTCAATCCTTCTATATGGCGTTTAAAGATTTGCCTCTTCATAAACGTCAAGGAGTGTATGCAGTGTATGGGTTTTGTCGTGTCGTGGATGATGCGATCGATGAGGATGAAGATTTGCAAACCCTCTATACTTTTGCTTCTGCAATAGATCAACTCTCACAGATGGATGAGACTCAACCCATCCTTTATGCTTTATCGGATACCGTACAACGTTTTAGTATTCCACTTCAACCATTCAAAGATATGATAGTTGGACAGGAAATGGACATTGTCTTTGATGGCATTGAAGATGAAGCAGCATTATTGAAATACAGTTATCATGTTGCAAGCAGCGTGGGTTTAATGCTATTGCCCATTCTAGCAAGTGAACATCATGAGCAAATCACTCCAAGTGCGATTGAACTTGGTTATGCCATGCAAATCACTAACATCTTAAGAGATGTGGGTGAGGATTACCATCAGAAGTCTAGAATCTATCTTCCTAAAGATGAATTGAATGATGACGTTATGCAAGTCATACAAACCAAGAAGGTGAATGAGGCGTTTATTCAGGTGTGGGAGCGACTGGCGGGATTGGCTGAAATGTTTTATGATAATGCAATTCAAGATTTAAAATATTATGATGATGATGCACTGGTTTCCTTTACCCAAGCTATTGTATACTATCGAGGTATTCTCAATGCGGTGAGAGAAGCGAACTATGATTGCTTAAGTCAGCGATGCAGAGTGAAAAACTTCATAACCCTGCAGAATCAAGTGAAACAGATTGTGAGTCAAGCACAAAGGGAAAGGGCGATTGGCTGATGAATAATTGGATTGGATTGGGGATATCGTTTGGATTTGTGTTTGTGGTCATTGGTTTAAGTACATTATTAAGCACGTTGAAAGTGTTGGATGGGGAATCATCACGTAAGTTTATTCA
>DAIDML010000036.1 GCA_027449005.1 Erysipelotrichaceae bacterium
ATGCGTTGTTGTTGACCACCAGAACATTGTGAAGGTTTACGATGATGAAAGTCTTTAAGATCCATCATGCCTAACAACTCAAATCTTCTTTACTGGCAGCCTTTGCCTTGGTGTTCATTGATGTGATTAAAGAGCTTCCTTTAACACTTAATCTTAGACCATTTAACTATCATACTTTAGCCACTCAAGTGTATCGTTACGCAGGAGATGAGCGCTTGTTTGAAGCTGCGATTCCTTCGCTAGCCATTATCTTCATTTCTATGGTATTCTTATATCCCGTGATTGCTTCCGTCAACAAGGAGGATTAATATGTTTCTTGACGTCAAAAACCTTACCTTTGCCTTTGGTCAAACCGTTTTATTTGAAAACCTGAACATGAGTATAGAAGCAGGTTCTTTCACTGCGATTTTGGGTCCAAGTGGTAAAGGAAAAACCACGTTGCTTCGCTGTTTAGCAGGTCTTGAAAAACCTGTTTCTGGAAGCATTGTATTGGATGGAAACACACTCACTTCGGATGAGATTCATATTGAACCCCACGCAAGAAAAGTAGGACTGCTGTTTCAAGATTATGCCTTGTTTCCACACATGAGTGTGGCTGATAACATTGGATATGGCGTAAGAAAAGAAGATAAAGCGTTTAAGAAAATGATTGTGAATGAGTTGTTAGGCATGATGGATCTTAAAGACTTTCATCATCGTAAACCTTCACAATGTTCTGGTGGTCAACAACAACGCATTGCGATTGCACGTGCATTAGCATCACAACCTAAAGTCTTATGTTTGGATGAACCGTTCTCCAATCTTGATCAAGAACTTAAAGAGAGAATGAGAGGACTGATGAAAGTCTGGTTCAAGCAAAAAGGAGTGACGGTCATCATGGTAACCCATGATGTGGATGATGCGAAAGCCATGGCTGATACGATTGTAGAACTAAAATAGGATATCAAAAGGACATGAAAATGTTCTTTTTTATTGAGTAAATAAACGGACATAGATTGGATATTCATGTTGTTTCCTAGAGATTTTTCCATTTAAGTGATTAAATGCTATTAAATAAGTTCAATTTAACGTTTTTTTAATGAAATGATTGAAATAACACTTTATTTAAATTCGCATCTTAGTGTACTATTGAATAAATGGAGGAATTGTATGAGTAATATCATTGTGGGATTAGATATCGGAATTACATCTGTAGGGTGGGCAGTCACAAATGAAGAAACAGGAGAAATTCTTGATTCTGGCGTTCGATTATTTAAAGAAGGAGATGCATCTGAAAATGCAAAACGAAGATCATTTCGTTCAGGTAGAAGACTAAAGCGTCGAAGAGTACAAAGGATGAAAGATTTTGTTGAATTATGTCTTAAAGAGGGAGTGATTTCTGAAGACTACATCATTCTTAACAATCCTTTAGAATGTCGTGAAAAGGGACTGACTCAACCATTATCAGGTCAAGAGTTGTTTACAGCTTTATACCACATTGTGAAAAAGAGAGGTTCTAGTCTAGAAGTTGTTGAGGATAATGATATTAAGGATGAGGAAAGTGCAAAAAAGTCATTATCAGAAAATGATAAGTTAATCGCAAGTGGACTCTATGTTTGTCAAATTCAACTTCAAAGACTTAAAGAATCTGGAGCATTTAAGGGTCATCAGAATATTTTCAGAACGAAGCACTACTTAATTGAAGCAGAAATAATCTTAAAGAATCAAAGTGTTAGTGAAGATTTCAAAGAGTCTGTTTTGGAATTAATAAAGAGAAGAAGAAAGTTTACAGATGGTCCTGGAAGTATGAAGTCACCTTCAGTTTATGGTCGGTTTATCATGCAAGAAGATGGGTCAATTGAAGTGGTTGATTTAATTGAAAAGATGCGAGGTAGATGCTCGATTTATCCAGAAGAATT
>DAIDML010000037.1 GCA_027449005.1 Erysipelotrichaceae bacterium
GATTTGCCTCCATCTTATACAAGGATGCTTCTAAGTCTAAAGAGGTGGCAGAACTCATGGGATTAACTTCCTATGATTTAAAAGCCAAAGGCATTGTGGATGAGATTGTGGATGAATCCACATCCATGAATGAGTCAATTAAAGCAACACGACATAAAGTCTGCATTCAACTCGACAAACTCAAATCCATGAGTCAAGAGGAATTAATAAGTCAAAAAGAGGCGAAATTTAGAAAGATGGGGTCCGATTATGGGCATTAAAGTGAGTGCGGTTGGTCATGCCTTAGGTGAGCGTGTCTTAACCAATCATGAGTTGGCTCAATACATTGATACCTCTCATGAATGGATTCTCGAGCGTACTGGGATTACACAACGTACGATTTCAGATCATCTCAATACCTCTGATTTAGGCACACAAGCCTTAAAAAATGCGTGTGAGCGTTATGAAATCGATCCCTTAAGCATTGAAGCCATCATTGTGGCGACAATGACCCCCGATCATTTCACACCTTCCACCGCATCACTCATTCAAGCCAAGATGGGACTAAATCCATCTAAAATCATGGCGTTTGATGTGAATGTCGCCTGCAGTGGCTTTGTGGTAGGACTTGATTTAGGAAGTGCTTTACTTGAAAGCAAACGTTTTAAACGTATTGCGATCATTGGAGCCGAAGTGTTTTCTAAGATCTTAGATTGGAATGATCGCACCACGTGCATTCTCTTTGGAGATGGAGCTGGCGCGATGATCATTGACTATGATGCTACTGCTTCAGCGTGTGTCTGTGTGAATCACAGTGAAGGTGATCTAGAGGGTACACTGCGAGCATGTGGCGTTCCTTTACTTCAAGAAGAAGCTCATCCTTTAACCTTGTCTATGCAAGGCAAAGAGGTGTATCGCTTTGCGGTGGATGTGATTCCAAGTGTCATGCAAGAATGTGCCACAAAAGCTAATCTTACTTTAAAATCATTGGATCACATTGTCTTGCACCAAGCCAATCAAAGGATCATGGATTATGCGATGAAACGCCTCCAACTTGATCCCTCAAAAAGCATTTCAAACATTGCCAAGGTGGGCAACACCTCAGCAGCTTCCATTCCAATTGCGGTCTCAATGGCTTTACATGAAGGATCGCTTCATCATGGTGAACGCATCATGGTTGTAGGGTTTGGGGGTGGACTGAGCTATGGCGCTGCAACCTTTACACTATAAAAGGAGAACCTCATGTTACTTCATGAAATTTTAGGCATTAAATACCCGATTATTCAAGGGGCCATGGCACACATTGCCACCCCAGAATTTGCTGCTACGGTGTCCAACACTGGAGCATTGGGCATCATTGGAACAGGCGCAATGGATGCAGAGCGGGCTGAAGCCGCCATTATCAAATGCAAGAGTTTAACCGACAAACCTTTTGGGGTCAACTTGATGTTGATGAACCCTCATTGTGATGCGATTGTGGAAGTGATTCTTAAACATAAACCTGCCATCGTGACCACTGGAGCCGGTAATCCTGGACCTTACATTCCAGCTCTTAAAGCTGCAGGCATTAAAGTGGTCCCAATCGTCCCAACCGTTTCATTAGCCCGTCGTGTTGAACAAGTCGGAGCGGACATGGTGATTGTGGAGGGAACTGAATCAGGGGGACATGTTGGTGAAATGACCACCTTAACTTTGGTTCCTCAAGTGGTCGATGCGGTAAAGATTCCTGTCATTGCGGCAGGAGGTATCGCGGATGGTCGTACCATGGCCGCAGTACTTAATCTAGGGGCTGTGGGTGTTCAAGTGGGGACTGTCTTATTGGCTTCACCTGAATGTCCATGTCATGACAACTACAAACAAGCGGTTTTGAAAGCTAAAGACTCTGATACCATCGTGACTGGACGCAGTGTCAGTGCACCAGTACGCATTCTAAAAAATCAAATGTCCAATGAATACATTAAAAAAGAGCGGGCAGGAGCCACTCGTGATGAACTAGAGCATTTAACCATTGGTTCACTCCGTCGCGCTGTCTTTGATGGTGACATGATCAATGGATCACTCATGATGGGACAAATTGCTGGAATGGTTAAAACCATGCGCCCTATTGCCCAAATCTTTGAAGACATGGTGAATGAAACCAAAGCTCAAGCTCAACGCTTTAAAGAGATTGAGCAAGCCTTATGAAGGTCGCTTTAGTCTTTCCAGGACAAGGCGCACAAAAAGAAGGCATGGGACATGATTTCTATACATCCTTTGAAGATTCAAAAGCACTCTATGATGCCTACCCTCATATCAGAGACGTCTGTTTCTTTAATCAAGACAACGGACTCTCTTCAACCCTCACTACCCAACAAGCCATTCTATTAACCAGTGTCGGTATGGCCAAACACGTCATGAAGCATGTGAACGTGAGTGCCATGGCGGGATTATCCTTAGGTGAATACAGTGCTCTAGTGTGTGCCAATGCCTTGAGTCTAGAAGAAGCCATGCCCTTAATTCAACAACGTGGACAACTCATGAGTGATGCATTACAAGGACATGAAACAGGCATGAGTGCCATCATCAGTGATCAATTAGACATCATTGAAGAGATAATTCAAGATGCTAAAAAGCGTGGAGTATGCTCATTAGCCAATTACAACTCTCCTACCCAATTTGTGATGAGCGGTGATGGTATTGCTTTAGCTTACGCAAAACAAAAACTCAATGAAGCAGGCATACGCAAGGTCATTCCATTAAAGGTTGCAGGTGCTTTTCATTCCTCGTATTTAGAGAAAGTGGCACCTTCACTCAATGATGCTTTAAGAGAAGTCAATTGGAAATCATCACAATGCCCTGTAATCATGAATGTCAGTGGACAAGCTCAAACACATGATTTTATTCCTGCTTTAACGCAGCAAATCTATTCCAGTGTGAAGTGGATGCAATCGCTTCAAACCTTACAAACAATGGGTATTGATACCCTCATTGAGATTGGTCCACAAACCACGTTGTCGTCCATGATACAAGCCACTTGTCCTGAATTGAAACATTTCAGTGTGAGCGATGTGGCTTCACTGAATCAATTGTTAAAGGAGATTAACTATTAGAAATCAAGAGGAAAAGCAAAAAAACTAAAAATTCATGACAAAAAGAACTCACAAAGGAGTTTTATTGAAAAGATTTGATGATTACGGCTATATCATCTTGGTAGCATCAAAGTTAATGTGATTATGCTCTAATTTAAAAATGATTCGAAGTAACTTCTTAGCCACATGGGATAAAGCAACACGGTGTTTCTTTCCTTCATGGCGTTTTTTGAGATAGAAGTCATAAAAAGTTGAGTTATGAAGAAGCACATATTGAGCGCAATTCATGATGTATTGTCTAAGATAAGCAGATCCACGTTTAACCATTTTACCAGTGAACTCCGATTCACCAGACTGATAAAAGGCAGGATCAAGTCCACAAAAAGCAACGAGCTTATCAGGATGATTGAATCGATCGAAACTTTCGATCTCACAATAGATACTCGCTGCACTGATGATGCCAATCCCTGGAATCGATTGAAGATATGAATTGATCTGTGAAAACTCATGTACTATCAGAGAGTCTGTTTCAGAAATAAGTTGGTCTACGGTGCTATAGAGAGTTAAGTAGTTATTGAGTTGAAATTCTAAAAGAGGGTTTTCAACACCTACAGTATTCTTCGCTAAGTCTCGTAGTTTTGAAAACTTAGCATAAGAAATAGTTCTTCTCAGTTTGGATTTCATCTTATCGTAGGAAGTTTGGTTCATTCGACTCATCTTTGATGGAGTTGCATAGTTGATAAGAAGATACTGACAAGTCGCAGAAGTGAGAGAATGATTAAAAAATGGCTTGAATTCAGGGAAAATATAATCCAATAGATTGGTTATTCTCTGAAGTTGAAGAGAACGTTCCTTCACTAAAGCATCTCTAGAACGAGTTAATGATTTTAAAGAAGTGATGTGATAAGATTCTGTTAGATAGGGTTTATACTCAACTGTTGTCAAATACGAACTTATCAAGAAAACATCAATTTTATCAGTTTTGGTCTTTCTTAGAGATGATACTTTAGAAAAACGACTGATAAGCACCGGATGAATTTCCATAAAATCATAGCCGAGATTTGTAAGAAAATTCTTAAGGTTAGTTCCGTAATGTCCAGTTGCTTCAAACCCTATCTTTATTTGTTTAGAAGCATCTAAGGAAGATAGTACGGAAAGTAGAGAATTGAATCCTTGTTTATTATTATCAAAAGTAAAGGAGTTAGAAACAACTTCACCTTCTTGAGTAATAACCAAGCATTCATGATGATATTTGGCAAGATCAATGCCAACGTAGTAGGTCATAAAAAAACACCTCCTAATCCGAGCACTGCTGTGTAAGTCCCACAAATGTTCTTCTCATGTAGTCTCGTGATTTATAAAACATCGAGTGTTAATCAACTGATTACCATTAGAAAAAGAACTGTGGTAGTAATCTCCTTTAAACAGTCAAGCTGTAAATAAATGATACAAATCCACAGTGCTAGATTAAGCATATCAAATGGCCATGAGATATGCCTAATAAATTAATTGGCCTAGAAAGAAAGTTATCAGTATAGACCTTATATTGATAATACGAGAATGCATGAACGACTTTTTAACACTCCCGCAATCACAGCACCTGCTCCAATATGGCAGTTTTTTCCAATGGTCCCTCGTGCCCCCACAATTGCTCCCATGTCAATCATGGTTTTATCACCTATGCTAGCACCAATGTTAATGAGGGCTCCCATCATGATGACCACATTGTTTCCAATGTGCACATGATCACGAATGACTGCTCCTGGTTCGATGCGCGCATTGAGCTCTTTTATATCAAGGAGTGGAATAGCAGAGTT
>DAIDML010000038.1 GCA_027449005.1 Erysipelotrichaceae bacterium
TTGTACGGCGTCATCATCATGTGGTGTACATCAAGGCAGCAGATCACATTTCTGATTTTTTACGAATGATTGGGGCATTTCAATCCTTAATGAAGTTTGAAGACATTCGTATTCAACGTGACTTCACTAACTCTTTAACTCGATTGGATAACTGTGAAGTGGCCAATGAAATGAAAGTTATTGCCTCCAGTAATGAACACATTCAAGCCATTGAACTGCTCATTAAATATGATCGTTTTGAAAAATTGGACAGTAAACTTAAAGAAGTGGCAATCTTACGTCAACTTCATCCTGAAGCTTCTCTTAATGAGTTAGCTCAGCTCTATTCAGTGCAATCAGGGACACTCATGAGCAAATCAGGGATGAAACATCGCTTTAATAAACTCATTGAATTATCAAAACCTTTAAAAGAAAAAGAGGTTAAATAACAGATTAATCTTTGAGTAGAGTATAATAAAACTAACCAATCACTAGGGGGAATCGTATGTCAAATACTGTGCTAGAATTATTTGGTCGTCGCTTACGACAATTTCGTACGCAACAAAATCTTACTCAAGAGTCACTGGCGAAGAAAATAGGTCTTCATCCAAACTACATTTCTGATGTGGAAAATGGGAGAAGAAACATCTCATTGCGTTTAGTGGCAAAACTTGCTTCAGGGTTGGGGGTCAACATCAAAGATTTTTTCTAGGAGGTTTCATGAAATCACTTTTGTGGATTGCGATATCCATCTTCATTATCATTGTTGCATGGCCTGTTTTTGTTTTTCTATTTATCGTCGCAATGGCTTTAATTTTGTTTTCACCTAAACGGGTGATGGTCTTTCGACCTGGGCAACGCTCAACATCCAACCCTTCTCAAACCAACACCAACAGTAATGTCATTGATGTGGAAGCCGATGTTACCATCATCGAGGAAGAAGAAAACACATGATTGTCTTTACGCAAGCGTTAGGCCGCAAACAAGCGTTAGCTTTGTGGAAACAAAAAGCCACATCTTTTGAGGTTACCACCATGGAAGGTCGGTTTCAACATGATTGGCTTGAAAGCGACATTGTCGCAAACATGAATGAATCACTCATGAATGCTTTTATCATGGAACAAAAACAAACGTTACATTGGAAAGAACATCAAGTGAACGTCATGGTTGTTCCTTGGTGTGTCCATGATGATCCTGAAGCTTTAAAGTCCTTACTTCAAGAACGATGCCAAATGCATGCTCATACCGTTTTGGCAACTTTGATTATGAGTGAAGATGAAGTGCTCATGCGCTCTCTTAAAGCTATCCCATGGGTGATTACTCAAAGTGTTAATTTATCCAAAAGCATGATTGAACCACTCTCTTTTTCAATGGTGACGTTTGAACTGCCTTTACAAGGGGTTGCCTTAGCTTACAGTCGTTTCATGCAACGCTTTGAATCATATCGCATCAGAGATGAGGCCAACTTTGAACTTCCTCATACCAGTGGAATAACTCGTCGTAAACGAGCTGGGCTTCTTCAAGAAGACAAGGTGTTAGGCTACATCGAATATGAGTTAACTCCTTATGGGGTTGATATTAGAGAATTAATTTATGAAGATGTCGATACACTCATGCGTTTACTGAGTTTTGCATCGTCTCTGCATCATCATATTGTACTTCATACTTCCAGTGCAGAGCGCTTTGAAAAACTCTTTCCTCAAG
>DAIDML010000039.1 GCA_027449005.1 Erysipelotrichaceae bacterium
GGATGGTTAATAAAACATCACAATGTTTCTTAACAAGCGATGACATTCCTTTACCTTCTGAACCCACAAAGCTGACACCATTCCAAAGAATGCCACTGTCATGACCTATCGATTATCCACGGGTTGTGAAGCTGTTTTTGGTTATTACTACATCCATCAAGACCATGATAGTCTGAATCAATTGTGGGACTATTATAAGACCTTCATTCAGGAGAAATATGAAACAATATCTGTACGGTAGAAATCCAATTAAAGAGCGAATTAACGCGAAGAAAGTGATTCATACCCTTTATCTTCAAAAAGGAAGTGACACCCAATCCATTGAGCAATTGGCCATCACTCAACGCATCCCTGTTCAATGGGTGGACAAAGGTCAACTTAAAAACATGGTAGGTGAGGCCAATCATCAAGGGGTGGTTGCCCATATTCCTGATTACACGTTCACATCACTTGAAAAAGTACTTGCGTCCACACAAAACAAAGAACACAGTTGTTTGATTGTGGCTGATGGATTGGAAGATCCACACAACCTGGGAGCTATCTTGCGAATTGCGGATGGGGCAGGGGTCGATGGTGTTATTATTGGAAAACATCGCTCAGTCAGTTTAACGTCAACTGTAGCTAAGGTCAGTGCAGGTGCTATTGAGTCGGTTAACATTGTGGAAGTCACTAACCTAGCCCAAACACTCAAAACACTGAAAGATGCAGGTTACTGGATCTATGGTAGTGATGTGAATGATGCGGTGGTGTATCATCAAACTCAACTGAGTGGTAAAGTGGTCATCATTGTGGGTTCAGAAGGTAAAGGAATGTCATCGCTTGTTAAGAAACATTGTGATGTTTTATTAACCATCCCTATGCATGGACAAGTGGATTCACTTAATGTGGCGGTAGCCACAGGGATCTTAGTGTATGAGGTACTTCGTCAACGCTCTTAAAAGGATTGCCTTAAAGGAGCACGGTGTTGGATCAAATCAGTGATTGTCAGTTGATTGCGCTCATTCATAATCATCATGATGAAGCGTGGAATGTCTTACTTAAACGTTATGAGAAACTTGTGTATATGTTGTTGCATAAACACATGATTGTGATTAAGACTTTGCGTCTTGATCAAGACGATGTCTTTCAAGAAGGCAATCTAGGCTTAGTGGATGCGATACTCAATTTCGATTTAGAACGCAACATGCCATTGTTTCCGTTTGCGAGAGTGTGCATTGAACGACGAATGCAAACCTATTTCAGAAAGAACAGTTCACTCTCACATACCGCCATGAGAACGGCCATCTCACTGGATCAAACCATCAATGAAGAAGATCAATATTACTTTCATGATGTGATTGCATCACCTCCATCACTTAAGGAACCGCAAGAAGTATTAAAGACAAAAGAACTTCAAGCCCAAATCAATCAAGTACTTGAGAAATGCACCCCACTTGAAAAGCAAATCTTTGATTATCGCCTTCAAGGGTATTCCTATCATTGGATCGCAAAGCAATGCGATATCAAGAGTAAAATGATCGATAATACGATGTTTAAAATTAAACGAGCACTGAGGAAGGTTATTTGACACTGATAGGGGTTTGTGATAAAGTAAATGAGCAATTAGAGAGGGTTTTTAACATGCCTGATAAAAATGATAAAGTCATCTTAACGTGCAGTGTATGTTTAAGTCGTAACTATACGACGACCCGTAATAAAAGCACGCAACCACAACGTTTATCTCTCAATAAGTACTGTAAAACATGTGGCAAACATACTGAGCACAAAGAAACAAAATAAGGAGACAAGACTATGCTAAAATGGTTTTCAATTAGTGGCATCATGATGGAAGTAAAACGTGTCCGTTGGCCAAAACAAAAGGAATTATTTAAAGATACTTCTACCGTTATTGCGGTCGTTACCCTTTTTGGGGTGTTCTTTGTCTTAGCTCAAGTACTTATCACATTCTTTGTCACAGCAATTGGAGTTTAATATGAGTGATATTGAGAAACAATGGTATGTGGTCAATACTTATGCTGGCCATGAAAATCGCGTCAAAGAGAACTTAGAAAAACGTGTCGAGTCCATGGGACTTGAAGATAACTTATTCCGTATCTTAGTGGCGGAAGTGCTTGAAGTTGAAGTTAAATCCAACGGTAAAGAAGTTGAAAAAATGAAAAATCTTTTCCCGGGTTATTTATTCGTAGAAATGATCATGACAGATGAAGCATGGTACATTGTGCGTAATACTCCTGGGGTAACAGGATTCATTGGATCATCTGGTGGTGGAGCAAAACCATTCCCAGTTTCTGATATTGAAATGGAAGCCATCTTAAGTCGTATTGGAGAACGTAAACGTGTCATTGACTTCGCAGTTGGAGACATGGTTCGTATCACGACTGGTCCATTTGCGAACAGCGAAGGAAAAGTGGTTGAACTGCGTGAAAGTGAAGAAGTGGCGGTCATTTACACCACCATGTTTAATCAACCTATCAAGACTGAAGTTTCTTACTCAGACTGCCTTAAAGTATAAATGCTAAGACTGTGGGAAACCACAGTTTTTTATTGACAAAAGGCAGGAAAAGCCGTAAACTTTAATGGCCTATGTCGTATAGGCTGAAACGTGGGTGAGCGCGCAACCGCTCGTTAAACCACTGCACATGAAAGAAAAGAGGAAATAGTGTGAGTAAAAAAGTTGTAAAAGTAGTTAAGCTCCAATTCCCAGCGGGTGGAGCCCGTCCAGGTCCTGCATTGGCAGGTGTTGGGGTCAACATGCCACAATTCTGTAGCGCATTCAATGATGCGACACGTGATCGTGCTGGTGATGTCGTCCCTGTAGTGATTACAGCGTTTGAAGATAAGTCATTTACCTTTGAACTAAAAACGTCTCCAGCATCGGTATTATTAAAAAAATACGCAGGTGTTAAGAGTGGTTCAGACAAAGCTCATGTCAATAAAGTTGGCAAAATCACCGTTGAACAACTTCGTGAAATCGCAACCTACAAGTTGCCAGATTTAAACGCGAATGATGTTGAAGGGGCGATGAAAATCATTGCGGGTACCGCAAAAAACATGGGTATTGTAATTGAAGGGTTCGGTGAATAAACATGGCTAAATCAGGAAAAAAATACACAGCAGCAGCTTCTAAAATTGTACCTTTAAAACCGTACCCAGTAGCAGAAGCGATTGCATTAGCAAAAGAAGTCTCATTTGTTAAATTTGATGAAACAGTGGAAGTTGCGTTCCGCTTAAACGTGGATCCTCGTCATGCGGATCAACAAATTCGTGGAGCGATGGTTCTTCCTCATGGAACGGGCCGTACTCAACGTGTCTTAGTTGTCACTCAAGGGGCTAAAGAAAAAGAAGCTTTAGATGCTGGCGCAGATTTTGTCGGTGGAAAAGAAATCCTTGAAAAAGTTAAAGGTGGTTGGTTTGATTTCGATGTTATCGTGGCAACACCTGACATGATGGCAGAGCTTGGTAAATTAGGTAAACTCTTAGGTCCTAAAGGACTCATGCCTAACCCTAAAACAGGAACTGTAACCATGTTTTTTGCGGTACCCGCAATGATTTTCATCGCCCCTTCAACATCATTCGCGTTTAAATCTGGCAACTTGTAGGTT
>DAIDML010000040.1 GCA_027449005.1 Erysipelotrichaceae bacterium
TACGCATTAACGCACTGATTAAACCAGATCCTTCCGCCACACTCACCGCTACAATGATGGTGAAGACGGTACCTAAAGCGAAGAATCCAGTGAAGTTAGAAATGACGGTGGTAAATAAATGACGAATGCCATCCGCATCCAGTAAACTGCGAGCAATAACGGTATTTAAAACCACTTCTTGAGTTTGTGTGTTGATGGTCTCATATGACACACTCACACCAAGTTGAGCTAAAAGGGCGGAAATACCCACAATGATCCCAGTTAAGATCACAAAGAGGGTAATCGGATGAGGTAAACGATTGCCTGCCGCTTCAATGCGATCAAGCCATGTTAATTGGGTTGTCTTTGACATAGGTTTTCTCCTTTATTAATGGGTGTGATGATGGCTTCTTCAACATCGCTCACTGCCCCGATAAAGAAGTTGGTGATGAATCAATAGTAAAATCATACTTTCCTCCTTAAAACAAAAAAGACTATCCCTCTGCATAAGAGGCGATAGTCTCGCGGTTCCACTCTAATTTAACCCACATGGGTCCTCACTCGGATACAAACATATCCTAACGCTATAACAGGCGTACCTGAACTCATCTACGTATCGACAAGTTAGCTCAAAGAGGCATTCACATTGCTTTCACTTAAGATTCTTACACCAGATGAATCTCTCTCTAGAAGTTTCCACAGCGCTACTCTTTCTTATCAGTGCTTTGTATAGGAAGTATAATAACCAAGATCATGGGTCTTGTCAACACATAAGATTACAGTGAATCATACACCTTGGCATACTGAACACTGGAGAGTGCCCAGCTGAAGTCTTCATTCATCGCATTGCGTTGAACTTGTTCAAATTCACTTGGGTAATGATAATACAAGTACACCGCCATTCTTAACACATGATAGAGATCTGAAATGGAGAAGTCTTTAAAACTAAATCCTGTTCCACTTTGATCACTGCTGTTGTAAGGAAGCACACTGTCTTTGAGTCCTCCCACTTCACGTACCAAAGGAAGGGTTCCATATCGCATCGCAATCATTTGAGAGAGTCCACACGGTTCAAATAAACTTGGCATTAAGAGTAAGTCACACCCTGCATAGATTTCATGCGCTAAAGGCTCATTGTATCCTGCCACATAAGCTAATCGTCCATAGTATTTTTCAACCATGTGACGGAAACCATGTTCAAGATGCGCTTCTCCTGATCCTAACACAACCAATTGCACATCCAATCCCATGATGTCAGCCATTTGATCAAGAATCAAATGAATGCCTTTTTGCCAGGTAAGACGTGAGACCACTCCTAATAGAAGGGTGTTTTCACTGCTCTTTAATCCCAGTTTCTTTTGTAAGGATAGTTTGTTTTTAAGTTTATTCTCCAAGGTTTCCCCATCAAAATGATAAGGAATCAATGGATCTTCACTAGGATTCCAGAATGTGGTGTCGATGCCATTAAGAATGCCATAAAGATCGTATTGTCTTAAACGTAAGACTTCATGAAGGCGTTCCCCAAATGCCACTCCTAAGATTTCTTGCGCATAACTTGGAGACACCGTGGTAATCTTATGGGCATACACAATCGCTGATTTAAGAAAGTTCACCCCATCATCAAAGCGAATTGACCCATCATTGATGATGTGATCACTGAGTCCTAAACAATCTTTAGCCACCGACAATGGAAATTGCCCTTGATAAGCTAAATTATGAATGGTAAAGACATGTTTGATGTTTTTGTGGTTTGGATGGTGTTTGAACACCACACGAGAGAGAAGAGGCATCATTCCTGCATGCCAATCGTGAGAATGAACGATGTCTACACTAAGATTGACTTTCTCAATGAAGGTTGCACAAGCCAAGTTAAAGAAGGCAAAGCGTTCCCCATCATCAGGATAACCATAATATCCATCTCGTTCGAAGTAGCCTTGGTGTTGAAGGAAGTAGTAATCAATCCCATCATGGGTTTG
>DAIDML010000041.1 GCA_027449005.1 Erysipelotrichaceae bacterium
TTATGCCTTAGGAGATGCAGTCGAGGTCAAACATCGTGTCAGTGGATTAAGCACGAAAATTCCACTTGCGTGGCCTGCGAATCGTCAAGCCATCGTGGTCGCCAATCATATTTTTGGCATTAAGGACAGCTATAAAGGATCCATGGGTACAGCGGTAGTGAAAGTGTTTGATTACACCATCGCAACCACAGGTCTTAATGAAAAAGCACTAAAACAACTCAGTCTTCCTTATCAAAGTGTGCATGTTCAACGCAACAATCACGCTTCCTATTATCCAAATGCCAAAGAAATGAACCTTAAACTCTTGTTTCATCCTACCACAGGTGAAATCTATGGTGCACAAGGGGTAGGTTATGAAGGAGTTGAAAAACGTATTGACGTGATCGCAACCGCCATGATTGGAAAACTCACAGCACATGACTTAGTTGATTTAGAACTCTCTTATGCTCCTCCATTTGGCTCTGCAAAAGATCCTGTCAACATATTAGGCTATGCTGCCCTCAATCTAATCGATGGTCGTATACAAAAGGTGGATGTCTTACAAGTCAATGATCTTGTTTCAAATGGTGCCTTTATCTTGGATGTAAGAACTCCAGATGAAGTGAAATATGGAAGCCTACCTAAAGCAACCAACATTGAGATTGATGAGCTTCGCTCTCGTCTAAATGAACTTCCAAGCAAAGACACCCCCATTTATGTGTTGTGTCGGGTTGGACATCGCGGTTATGTTGCAACGATGATTCTAAATAACCTGGGTTATAATGCATTTAATATTGATGGTGGTTATGACTTGTACAAAGCAGCAACAATGAAACTATAAAAAACGGTGTAAGGTATGTCCTTACACCGTTTGTTTTATACGTGATCTCCTTGTTCTTCTTGATGATTATCAATGAGTTTAATCTGAGCGGTGGTCGCTAATGCCCCTAAATCTTTCAAGTATTCTTGTACCTGCATGTTACGACGTTGATCATGGTTAATGCTGATCATTACCATGTATTCGTTTTGATTATCCACATGATTCGATCCTATGAAAAGCTGTTCAAGAATGCGAATGTTTCGCTTATGGGCAATGCTTGCGAAAACAGAAAAGTCTTGTGCAGTGGTGTAAATAAGAACCTTGGTCAGTTGTTTCTTATTGATCCAATCATTTTCAAGCGTCACCGCAAAGCGTAAGACCACGTAGATCAGAATGGTTGTCAGTATCGCCCCAAAGTAAAAACCGCTTCCAGCCGCAATTCCAATTGTCCCAACACTCCACAGACTAGCTGCAGTGGTTAAACCTCGCACATTTCCTCGTGACTGAATAATGGTTCCTGCTCCTAAAAATCCAATCCCTGAAATGATTTGAGCACCCAAACGTGCAGGATCAGGAAAAGCCCCTAGTGCATTGTATTCATTGAAAAGATAGGTGGACGTCACCATCACTAAAGCAGAAGCCACACCCACTAGCGCATGAGTGCGTAATCCTGCAGCTCTGTTTTTTCGTGATCGCTCAACCCCAATCATGCTTGATAAAAATAAAGCAATGAGTAATCGAGGAACGACGAATTGATAATCAATGATGTTTTGTGTAATGGATTGAATGAGTGTTTGCATAGAACCTCACATGATGTATAGTCTTATTTTAACACAAATAAAAAAAAGGGCACGAGTTTATCGTGCACCATTTTCAATAACCAGTGATAGTCTAGGAATGATTTGTTTCTTACGTGAGACCACATGCTCAATGAAGATGTCTTCATCATGCAGAATCGTAGGATAAGCTTCTTCCACAATCCATTTTTCTTTCCCAGCCACAAACATGATGGAACCATTCTTTTCAATGGAGGTGAAGATCATGAGAAGTAAATCCAATTTATGTTCAACACAGTACACTTCCATGGCTTCTTTTAAAGACGTGCGGATGGCTTCAAGTTCAGCTAGATTGTAAATGTTGACTTGACCTAATCTAAAACGATAATTGGAGATGACATACTCTTTTATGTCATACTCAATGAGTTCTTGAGGTGAGCGATTAAGCACACTGCTACCAATCGAGAACAACTCTTTTGCGAACACTTCACTGTCAATGTTGGCGATTTTCGCAAGTTCAAGTCCAATTTCCTTATCAATGGAAGTTGTGGTTGGGGAGTTGAAATTGAGGGTGTCTGACATCATAGCACCAAGCAGTAATCCCGCAATGTTTGAAGGGATATCAACACGTTGTTCCTTGTACATCATGGCGATAATGGTTGACGTTGATCCTACCAATTGGTTTCTAAAGTTAATTGGCATTGATGTTTGAATATCACCAATACGATGATGATCAATGATTTCTAAGATTTGCGCTTCTAAGATATTTTCCACACTTTGTGAAACTTCATTATGATCAACTAAAATAATATTTTTGTTTTTAGCATTCAGTAAATGATAACGAGAAACCAGTCCAAAGATATGACCACGATCATCCACCACAGGATAGGCACGGTGGCGTGATTTGATGATTTTTTTGGCGACTTCAGACACATATTCAAGTTTATTGAAGGTCACTAGATTTCTTGACATGACGTATTTTATTGGTGAGGAGTAGAACAGGTAGCGAGCGGTGTTCATCGTGCCATGACCTGACAAAATCACTGCACATCCTTTATCTTTTGCGGCAGAGAGCACGGCTGGTGAAACAGAAGGTGCCCAAACCACCACTAAACATGCGGCATCTTTTTCAATGACATCTAATTGTGCCTGAGTATCATTACCCACAATGACTAGGCGATCAATTAAATCATAATTATCCAATTTAGACGCGGCAATCGCAATAATGGAAACTTTACCATTAAGGCGCGTTTTCTTAGGAGCATATAATAGCTTTCCTTTGATTGTTTTAGAAATGTAATCAATGGGTGTTTCTTTCAACAATTCAATGCTTTTGGCTGTGTCCCCCATGGCTACTTCGGTCATGTTGGACATGGTAACCATTCCAATAAGTTTAGAATATTCATCCGCAACCACTAAAGTTGGTTTTTTCTTCGTGGTCATTAAGTTCCATGCTTCTAAGATGGTGGTCTCTTCTGAAACAATGATGGGATCATCCATCTCTATTTCATACAATTGAGAACGAGCATCATCCAAGTACACAGGTTTAGCAAACCCAAAGCGATTGAGCAAATACTCACTCTCATGATTAATATCACCTAAACGCGCCGCAATGGCATTCATGCCTTTCTCACGTTTAAGATGCGCATACGCAATAGAAGCACAGATTGAATCACTATCTGGATGACGATGACCAACCACATAAACAACTTCATTATTTTGATTCATGAAACACTCCTTTGTGGGATTTTGTTAAGCAGTTTTTATCATTATACACTATCCAATTCACTTAAAAGTAGACTAAATATGATAATTACAATATGAATAGTTATTCATGTTGTATTATGGCTTAACTTTGATGGTTTGGGCTGCAATTTGAGTCACATCATAGGTTGTCGCAAATGGAGGTGCATACCCTAAATCCAAGTTTGCAAACATCTTGGCTGTCATTTTTGCGGTAATAGCCACACTGTAAGCATGTGAGCGTAAAGCAGCATTCTTTTCTCCCGCCAACTGTGCTCCTAGTAATACCCCTGTTTTCGCATCCGCCACCAGTTTAATATGAATATCAGTTGCATTTGGATAATAACGTGGATGATCATGGGATGTCACAAACGTCGTGACCACATCCATGTTGAGGGCATTCGCCTCTTGTTCACTCAACCCTGTTTTCGCAAATTCCATCTTACACAGTCTTAACATGGCTGAACCTAAAGCCATATGATAATCACTGTCTTCGCCTGCTAATACTTCAGCTAAATTTCTTCCCTGTTTATTCGCATTGGTTCCTAAAGGCAAGAATTTTTGTTCGTTGGTAATCATGTGTGTCACCACACTGCAATCCCCTGCAGAATACACATCTTCTACGTTGGTTCTCATTTTTGTATCCACTAAAACAGCACCATTTGAAGCCAGTGCAATGCCTGTGTCTTTCAAGAACTGAGTGTTAGGTCTTACTCCTAAGGCTAAAACCACGATATCAACGTTTAGTTCACGTTGATCTGTGATGATTTTTACTCCACCCTCACTGTCTTGAATGTCCACCAATGATTCAGAAGTGTAAACCTCTACATGATTAGATTTTAATTCTTCTAATGCCATCTTGGAAAACTCTTCATCAAAAGTATGAAGCACTCGATCAGCTTTTTCGATTAACACCACTTCTTTGTGATTGTGGACAGCTGCTTCCACAAGTTCTAATCCAATGTATCCGCCACCGATAATTCCAATTCTTTGTGCTTTAATATAGGCTTGTTTAAGATGTTCCCCATCTTCAAGCGTCTTCAATGTGAAGATTTTTTCTTTGTTTTTACTGCTTAATTTTGGAACTATCGGAGATGCTCCTGATGCGATGACACATCGATCATATTCCAATGTGAAAGTCCCATCAGGATTCACACCATGAATGATTTTATTGAATGGATCAAGTTGAGTGACTTCATGAAAAATTCTCACATCAATCCCTGAATCACGCATTTGCTTAACAGAGCGAATGTTCATGTTGGTGATATCAGGATTCTCTTGTGAAACATAATACGGAAGTCCACATGCACCATAGGAGATAACATCCATTTTCTCCAACACAATGATTGTCTCCTCTTTCGCTTCTCTTCTAAGTTTTGCGGCAACACTCATGCCTGCAGCTACACCACCAATGATAATTGTTGTCATAGTTCACCTCAATCTCATTATAAAAGAGATTCAAGAAAATTGACAGTCATTAGCGACTATGAAAGAATATCTACAGGAGAACAGTTATGGATCAATTAATGAAGATTATCGATGAGTTTTGCAGCGAGAGAGACTGGGACCAGTATCATTCCCCCAAAGAATTAGCCATTGGATTATCCACTGAAGCCAATGAACTCCTTGCATTGTTTAGATTTCAAAGTGATGAGCAAATCAAGCAAATGATGATTGAACAAAGAGAAGCCATTGAAGATGAAGTGGTGGACAGTCTTTTCTTTATCTTACGATTTGCCTCTCTTTATCATGTTGATTTACTTGAAGCATTAGAAAGAAAGATGGTGAGAAACCGTTTAAAATATCCCGTTGAACTTTCTAAAGGGAAAAACATCAAGTATACACATTTAAAATAAGATTCATAGACATAAGAAAACGAGGTAATCAATGAATGATTCCTCGTTTTTAGTTATTCGACGCTGATACAGATTGTAGTACCGCATGAACGATAATACGTCCATTATTCACATCATCTGTACAAGAAACTAAGGTTAAGATATGATCCTTATTTGAAATGTCAGTGTTGGCAGGATACATGGATCGAGATGTAAATGTATTAAACAGGTTTTGTAGATTACGGTTGTTGGCAGGAATACTTAAGCGGGTTGTGGTTGCATCCACTTGATAAGCCGAGAAAATACGATAGGTACGAATTTCATTTTTTAGTCTTATTTCAATAGTGGAATGATTGTTGAAGAACGATTGACGTTTGTATAAATCAATGGCTCCAAACATGGATTGGTCTCTCATCGCATGACCATACAGCACGATATGATTATCTGAGAAATCGCTCTTGTTACGATAATCCATGAAAATAGCACCGTGTTTTAAGCGTCTTCTTTGAAAGTTATGATTCAGATAATAACTGTTATCTTGTCCTAACACAAAAGGATAATTGATTTTTGTTCCATTAACCACAATCCAACCAACATAATCATCATTAATGGATTCAAATTGTTGATGAAGTTCAGAAAGGGATAACTGTTCAATTTCCGCAAAGTTTAAGTCGGGATTTTCCGCAATGAGCCGATCACGTATTTCTTCTTGCACATCCAAGAGTTCCACCACTTCTCTGATGTCTTGTTGATTAACATAGGAAAGATAATAATCATACCCATAAAGTCCTAAGGCAACTAAGATTAAAACCACACCAAAAAGTCGTATCACTGTATTGATCGAAATCTTTTTCTTCTTTTTATTTGGTTGTTGGGTTTCTTGTTTTCTCATGCTTTTATTATAGACAATTGTTGACCATAAGAAAAGACTCACACACTTTCGTATGTGAATCCTAGTAAAAATGCTTTTTCATTGTTAAAGATCATCTCATCTGATAAACCTTTAAACTTCTTCTTCATCACTTTAAGTCCTAAGGATTGATCCCACCCTAAGGATTTCACCACCATTCCAAAGGCAATCATGTTCATGCTTTTATCAAGGTGATGCTCATGAGCTAAGACAGAAAAATCACATCCTGGATAGTCTTGATGAATAAGTCCTGTATGAATAATCACATTTTCAGGTTTCTTAATGAGTGGTTTGAATTTATTGAAGGCTGCATCATTCATAAGCAAAGCATGCGTCATGTCTTGTCCAATGAATGGAGATTGACTGCTTTCAGAAAGAACCACATGACAATTGGCTGTACCACCGCGCATTTCAGGTCCATAGGAAGGCATCCAACTGACATCATAGCCAAGTTCTATACCACACAATCCCACTAATTGACCTACGGAAAGGACCCCTTGTCCACCAAAACCAGCACAAATCAGTTTAATGGTTGGTTTCATGTTTACGCTCCTTAAACACACCTAATGGGAATGTTTGAGTCATGGTATTTTTAATGTAAG
>DAIDML010000042.1 GCA_027449005.1 Erysipelotrichaceae bacterium
TATCTCCTGGAGCTTCTCCTATCGTCCCACCCATTGAAGGATTAAAGGAATCCAACAATGTCTTCATCCTAAGAAACATCCCTCATATGGATGCGATTGTGGAGTTCATTAAAACTCGACAACCTAAAAAAGCAATGCCTAATGAACCAAAGAAAGCAATCACACACGGTGTGCATCCATAAGTTAAAACACCAAACAAGACAGAAATGAATCCAAGATTGGATCCCTTGGTATCTTTTCCGCCTTTAAGGGCAGCATTAGCCGTACTCATGTTCAACAGTAATGCAGTTAAGAAAGCCATGAGAAAGTTGAGACTGATGTTTGTGATGACTAGTCCACTTCCATAGGTTTCTCTCATTTGAGTGTAGGACATATTGAAGCCATCAAGCATGGTATAAATGACCATGAAGAAAACAAGGAAAGCTAATCCCTGCAAGATGTATTTCCTAGTTTTTAAAAGTTCAAAGACGTGTTCACACATAGAGTTACCTCACTTACAGTATTATACACCTAGGGACAGTATTTGAAAAGAGGAAAATGTGACTCCCATATTTTTCGATAATTGTTGAGTGATGTAAAACATATTGTTTGACAATCAATGTTAGAATATCTATAATTTTCACATATCGGCAATGATTAGGATGAGTAGTGTTGGATTGAACTTTTAGAGAACTCGGGTTTGGTGCAAAGAGGAAGCAATCAACATGAACATGGCCTATGAGCTGGAACAATGAAATACAGTAGTTGTTCCCGGGGCGCCCGTTAAAGCGATAGAGACCATCAAAAGGTCTTTACAAGGTTTATGGCAACATAAGCAAATTAAGGTGGTAACACGACAAGCCCTCGTCCTTATGGTTGAGGGCTTTTACGTTTTCAAGGAGGAAAGACATGAAAACAGCAAAACTCATTCTTGGTGAATGGAACACTAAGACCATCGTCGGCGTTGCACTTGGTGCAGCATTGTTTGGAGTACTTATGGTGTTTGGAGGCATTACTGTCTTCACCAATACCCGTTTAACTACAGCTTTCTTAGTTCCAGTGGTTGTCGGTGCATTATTTGGTCCTCTTCCTGCAGCGGTGTCTGCTGGATTAGGTAACGTCGTTGCTGACTTTATCGGTGCATGGGGATACTGGTTTGATTGGAGTGTAGGTAATGCAGTACTTGGCTTCTTCATTGGATTATTACCTGTGTATGGAGCAATCATCACTAAAGGGAAGTTTAACCTAATTCATGCGATTATTTTTGTGATCACAGGCTTTGTGGGCAATGTCGTGGCTTTTGGATTAGTGACTCCACTTGTAACCCTCGCTCTTTATGGTGGTGAACTTAACATTACTTTAGCTCAAGCTTGGGCGGCAGGGATTTCCAATTCAGTGGTGCTTGTGGTGGGTGGACTCCCACTTCTATTCGCCTTAGCACGTGTGTATGCATCTTCAACTAACTTAACAAAAGAGTAACCTTATGACATCAAGACCGTTCATTCAATTCAACAACTTCACCTTCCGCTATGACTCACAAACTGAGCCTACTTTAATCGACATCAATCTAACGATTCATGAAGGAGAAAAAGTGCTTATCTTAGGTCAAAGTGGCTCAGGTAAAAGTACACTCATGCATTGCATGAACGGTCTTATTCCTTTTTCCTATCCAGGAGAAATCAAGGGAGAATGTCTCATTCAAAATCAACCTTCTACATCCCTATCACTTTTCAAGATTGGTCAACGTTGTGGATCAATTCTTCAGGACAGTGACGCACAGTTTGTGTCATTATCCGTGGGAGAAGATGTGGCTTTTGTGTTAGAAAATCAAAACATTGAACGCTCAATCATGATTGAAAAAGTGAAAGAAGCCACTTCAAAAGTGCATATGAGTGATTTTTTAACACAAGTGCCTTTTCAATTATCAGGGGGTCAAAAGCAAAAAGTCGCCTTAGCAGGAGTGCTTCATGATGAAGTAGAAGGATTACTCTTTGATGAACCACTCGCCAGTCTTGATCCAGTGTCTGCCAAAGCAGCCATTGAACTGATTGATGAGCTTCATCAATCCGGGAAAACCATGATCATTATCGAACATCGTTTTGAAGATGTCATCTTAAAAGAGGTTGATCGTGTCATTGTGATGCATGAAGGTCGCATCGTGTATGATGGGGATGTGGATCAACTCCTCAAATTATCATTATGTTCAAAGTATGGATTAAGAGAACCGTTGTATCTTCAAGCTTTAAAAACGTTTAATGTACCTTTAGATTCACAACAATCTTGGGCGTTTCTTTCATCAATGATCATCCCTGCATTTGATTTGCCTGTTTTAAGACCTGATGTTAATACCCAATCAAATGAGTGTGTATTATCCTTTAATCACGTCTCATTTCAATACGATGAGCGTCCTCTCATCCAAGACGTGAGTTTTAATCTCTACCAAGGAGAACGCATTGCCTTGATTGGAGAGAATGGAGCAGGAAAGTCGACACTAGCGAAACTCATGTGTGGGATTCTTCGTCCTCAAGAGGGTAACATCATGCTTCATAATCAAGAAAGCAGTGCTTTAAGCATTGCCCAAATTGGACAAAAGATTGGATTGGTGATGCAAAATCCAAACCACATGATCGCAAAGCAAAGTGTGGAAGAAGAAATCTTGTTTGCATTAAGACTGAGACATAAGGATGAAGAGTTAATTCAATCCAAACTGATTGAAGTGTTGGTCATGAGTGATTTAAAACCAATGAGACGATGGCCTGTGAAAGCCTTAAGTTATGGACAAAAGAAACGATTAACGGTGGCTGCCATTCTAGCCTTATCACCGGATATTCTTATCCTTGATGAACCAACAGCGGGTCAAGATTATGCTCACTACACTGAGATCATGTCATTTCTTGAATCACTTCACAAAAAGACTCAACTCACGTTTATTTTCATTACCCATGATATGCATTTAGCCATGGAACACACCGATCGTGCTTTGGT
>DAIDML010000043.1 GCA_027449005.1 Erysipelotrichaceae bacterium
ATCATAATTTCTTTTTGATTGTGTAGTTTTACACGTAAAATGGTTTGTGCTGGATACGATAAAGCTGATGACACTACTCCAATGGATTCATTGTAATTCATGACTTCACAGCCTTCTAAATCACTGAGTGTGATTCTATTGGAATCAACTTCCACCATTTGTTCAATGATAACGAAGCGATACTGTTCAGCTTGAGTTCGATCATTGATGCCTTCAACACTGATAAGTGCATGATCTTGATGCATGCGAAAAGTAAGCACCTTTGTCTCAACATCCTGTTGATTGATCTTAAGAATCAGGGTCTTACCTACTTGAAACCTTTCATGAGGAATATCTGTAAAGCATTTCACTTTAAGTTCTCCTTTGACTTTGAAAGGTCGTACAATTTGTCCAATTTTTACTCGTTTTTGTTTCATATAAAAGTGAAGAGGATGAACATCATCCTCTTAATAATCCTCAAATTTTATAACAATTTTCTTGTCTTCTAAGCGGGCAGGAATGGACATCACTTGACGAAGTGCTGTCGCCATAGATCCTTGGCGACCAATAAGACGAGCAATATCTTCACTTTTTGCATACACCATTAAAATAACTTCATTTTCATCGAGAGTTGGAAGCGTCTTAATTGATAAAGCTTTCTTATCTTCGACTAATGGTGTGACTAAATCCATTAAGGCTTGCTCTAGATTTGTCATGATTATTTACCTAATTTTGATTCGTGGAATTTCTTCATAACACCTGCTTGTGATAGTAAATCACGAACAGTATCTGAAGGTTGAGCACCGTTGGATAACCATTTTAAAGCAACTTCATCGTTAACTTTTAATTCTGCAGGTTGTGAAGTTGGGTTATAGAATCCTACGACTTCAATAAAACGACCATCACGTGGCGCACGTGAATCAGCAGCAACAATACGATAGAAAGGATCTTTTTTAGCACCCATACGTTTTAATCTTAATTTTACAGCCATTGATTTGACCTCCTAATTTCCTGACACATCATATCAAATGTGTTTTAATGTGTCAAGCATTTTTACTTAACACTATCTTTTGTTTTTTCGCTTATTAGGATTTTTTTTAGTGTTAGAACCTGCACTCAACGATGAAGGCATTCCACCTTGCATTTTGAGGACGTGTTTCATTTGCTCTTTCGTTTGCTCAAGTTGCATGATGGTTTGATTCACCACAAGCAGTGGCTGTCCTGATCCCTTTGCGATACGTTGTTTACGAGGTTGTTTTAGAAGTGAAGGATTAGCACGTTCTTCCTTAGTCATGGACTGAATTATGGCTTTTGTTTTCTTAAGATTTGCGTTGGCCACTTCATCATCTATGCTAGGCATCATCTTATTCGCCCCAGGAAGCATCTTCATCATGTTTTTAATCGAACCCATTTTACTGACTTGATTGATTTGTTCTAACATATCATTAAAGTCAAATTGACCTGTCATCATCTTTTGAGCTACATTGACTGCTTGTTTTTGATCAATATTTTCCTGTGCTTTTTCAACTAAAGAAACAATATCACCCATTCCCAATAATCGATTGGCATAACGATCTGGATAAAACAACTCTAAATCTTCAATCTTTTCCCCTACCCCAACAAATTTCACATGAATCCCTGTGAGTGAGACAACAGAGAATACTCCCCCACCTTTAGAATCACTGTCAAACTTAGTCGCAAACAACCCCGTTAAAGGAATCGTTTGATTGAAACGTTGCGCGACATTGATGATATCCTGACCACTCATCGCATCCACTGAGAGTAAAACATCCGTGAATTTAACACGATCTTTAAGAAGAGCCAATTCATCCATCAGTGCTTCATCAATGGACAAACGACCTGCTGTATCAATCAATACAGCATTAAAACCATTGATACGAGCATACGCCAATGCTGCATCAACAACTTGGATTGGTGTGGAGTTTTCTTGAGCAAAAACTTCCACTTGAATGCTATCCCCTAACGTCTTTAATTGAGTGATTGCAGCTAAACGCTGTAAATCAGCCGCAACCAATAAAACACGTTTTTGATGTTTTGTTTTAAGGAAATGTGCAATCTTAGCAATGGAAGTTGTTTTACCTGAACCTTGTAACCCCACCATACCCAAAATCATCATTGGAGTATTAAGCGTTAAGGAAGACATTTCTTGTCCTAAGATACGAATAATCTCATCATGGACAATCTTTACTACCATGTTTGATGGTGTTACTTTTGAATTCAAAGACAACCCAATTGATTTCTCTTTGATGGTTGTTAGAAAACGATTAATGACTGTAAGATTGACATCTGCTTCCAATAAAGCAAGTCGAATCTCTCTAAGCATCCCTTCCATGTTTTTTTCATCAAGCGTACTTTGACCTTTGATTTTTGAAACAATGGAAGATAAACGTTGGGATAATTGTTCAAATGGCATACATTTCTCCTAGAGGTTTTCAAAGAAAAGACAATGTCAATCATTGTCTTTATTGAGCACTTTTTGCATTGTTTGAGATCAGTTTCTCAAAACTGTGTGGATGTAGTTTTTCAATGGCTTTTAAAGCTTGGTTTAAAGCTAAAGTGTACTCACCATTTCTAAAACTTAATTCTACACGATTCAGCTCAGAATCCAAATTTGGGCTGCTACTGCGATACTTATTGGCTAAGACAATGGCACTTTCAATCATCTCCACCATACCCACAATGTTGTTCACATTGTTATAAAGTGCATAAATATAATCAATGGCTTCATTTGTCAGTTGGTTTAAACGAGGTAATTCAATCACTTCTTTCTCAAGTAACTGAGCAATCAACACCGTCATTTGCTTTGCCTTATTTAGATCTCCATTGTAGGAATCTGAAATAGCTGGTAAACGATGCTTCTTGATTTTAACTTTGATTTCATTAACAATCAAGTGAAGTTTAAGCAATTGTTTGCGTATTCTTTCTTCATCTTCCTTAAGTGTCTTGAATGTTGTAAGAGCATCATCCAAGGTCTTAAGAAGTCCAGATGTTGCAGAAGACGTTTCTTTGACTTGTGTCAAAATTGAAGAATACGGATCGTGTTTTTTGATTGACGACTCAACTTCTATTAAACTCTCTTTGACGTTTAAAAGTGATGATTGATGATGGACCATATCAAACGTCTTAGGATTGGTTTGATAACGCTGTTTGAGTGTTTCTAATGAATGATTAAGATCACTCATCTTTAGTTCAATGCTAGGAAGCATAACATCAATGTTAGATAGCAATGTATACACTTGATCATGAGAACTTACTTCATGCGCACACGATTCTTTCATTTGTTGAAGACGTTTTAATCGATTTTGATTGTTGTTGGCAACATTCTCGATGATGGCATTACGCAGTAACGCAAGATCCTCTTTCAATGTAGAAGAGATAAGTTCAAGATTTTTGGGAATCATTAAGTGATCGACTGGAATGTTTTTAGACTTACAGGATGAATAAAGACTGGACAAGTCATCCATCATGGTTGGAATTCGACCTTTGCAATCTTTAATCAATTCAGGAAGTGAATGGATTCTATTGTATAAATCTTCAACCGCGTGATGAATCTCTGCCATTTTTTGTCTGGCTTTTTCAAATTCAGATGCAACCATCCAAGATTCAAATGATTCAAACATCACTTCAATTTCACCAACAGTTAATGTTAGTGTGTCCATTGCCATGGATAGTTCATTGTTTTTAGTTGCAATGAATGTCTTACATTGAATAAATGTTTCTTTAATTGACGTGATTTCACTGCGTTGCTCAAATTCGTCTTCTAATAAAACATCCAAACGTTGGTTCAGATCATGTACAATTGGACTTAACTCTGCTAATGCATGAATTAAATCATCGAGATATTTTGCTGATTGAGATAAAGAACCATACATGATTTCATCTTCTGTATCTGACATCATGGATGTCACTTCAACAAATTGCTGATTAATGTGTTCTAATGCTTCATTGGATTGTGCAACCACAGAAAGTAGCCCATCATTAACTTTAGCCAAAGCGATTGCTTTGTTCACTTTAAAAGTAAGTGGAATGGTTCTTAGAGTTGTTAATTCAACTTCGCATTCTTTGTATCGCTTCTTCAAACGGTTCTTTCTTACACTTTGCAATATAAGAATCAAGACAATTAAAACGATGATCGAAATCAGCCCATATAATACTAAATCATTTTGTAGTAATTGAAGAATTAGTTCCATAAAAACCTCATGACTATTGTACCATAATTGCACTCAGTTGTTTTATAAATTGACAGGTTTAAGGCATTGTGTTATCATTCATTAGCGTTTAATAATAGCAGAAGTGAGCTAGTATTAAGGTCATGCGTTTATCAAACCGAAAGGTCACCCCAAAGTAACCCTCTGCTAGGGCGAAATGAATAGGATAAACACATCTTAATAAGAAGACACCCTGTTGTTGTTTTATGAGCCATAAAACACAAGGAGGAACATCATGGCAAGAATCATTGGTAAATTAACCAAAAAATCACGTCGATATGAATTCATGTTGACAGAACGTCCAACCGACTTACGTCGTTCCAATGCTCCAGGAGCAGCAAAAGATGCCCGTCGCTCAAAATTGAGCAACTATGCACTTCAATTACGTGAGAAACAACGTATTCGTTTCACTTATGGTGTTACTGAAAGACAATTCTTTAACACTTTCCTTAAGTCAGCAAAACTTAAAGGAGTTCACGGTCACAATTTCTTAGGTGTTCTTGAATCACGCCTAGACAACCTTGTCTACCGTGCTGGATTCTCCAACACTCGTGCAGGTGCAAGACAATTGGTTAACCACGGACATGTCCTTGTTAACGGTAAGAAAGTTGATATTCCATCTTTCATCGCAAGCAAAGGTGATGTGATTTCTTTCAAAGAAGGATCATCCAAACTCGACGTTGTCACTGAAGCATTAGCTGGTGGACGTGCAGTTCCAACTTTCTTGGATGTAAGCAAAGACAATCGTACAGCAAGACTTCTTCATTTCCCTGAAAGAAACGAAATTGCAAACGACTTCAACGAATCACTCGTGGTCGAATTCTACAACCGATAATATTTATCATTCAATCATAACCATAAGCTACCGATTTCTATCGGTAGTTTTTTATGTTAATAAAACAAGGACTCGATGAATCATCGCATCATTAAAACCAAATTCATAATTCAATACAATTTACGATAAAAAATGATTCGTATCAAAAGAATCATTGTCTTAAACGCTATCTTTGTTTTGATACTCTTCAATAATCTCAATAAAAATCTTGACCAACTGAGCATCAAACTGTGAGTTAGAATGTTTGCGTAGTTCTTCTATTGCCACATGGTGTGGTAATTTTTTGCGATAGACGCGATCTGAAGTCATTGCGTCATAGGTGTCCACAATGGAAATGATGCGTGAAGGCAATGGTATTTCTTCTTCTTTTAATCCAGCAGGATACCCTTGACCATCCCAACGTTCATGATGATAAAGAATGTATTGTGCTACTTGTTCAAGTTCACCAGAAGCAATCGCAATTCGATATCCAATTTCTGGATGCTTTTTCATCACTTCCCACTCCTGGTTTGAAAGCAATGAGGGTTTGTTTAAAATGTTTTCTGGTATCCCTATCTTTCCAATGTCATGAAGCATAGCTAGAATCTTTAATTCACTGATATGATGTTCTGCCATGTTGAGTTTTTTGCCCATCGCAACACTCAATTCACTTAGTCGAGTTGCATGCTCTTTAGTCTCATGACTTTTCTCAGCTAAAATGGTTACAATCGAATTCAATAATGAGTTACGCAAGCTATGTTTATCAGCCAACTTGTTGCTTGTTAAGTGTTGTTGAGCTTTATGTTGTAGTTCAATCACATTGTTTGTTTGATGGTTATTCGCATATCCATAACTGACATTAAGTTGCTTTAATGGATGTGTCTGTGTTGAATTGAAAACTTCGATTTTCTCTAAAATTGCATCTATGATTTGCTTTGTGATGTCATTGGTTGATTCATGAATGTAAATCATGAACTCACTCGCACCTGTTCGGGCTAATACATCCCCAAATCGAAGTGAAGAACTTAACATTTTTGAGAACTCTACAAGCAACTGATCACTGTAGTCATAACCAATGGAATCATTTACCATTTTTATACCATTAATGTCAAAGAAAACAATGGAAAAGGAAGATTCATTATAATCTAGATTGTTCAAATGAGATTGAAGAAAATGACGGTTATAGGTATTGGTCAATGAATCGTGAGTGGAAACGTAAAGTATTTTCTGTATCTGGGCATTCTTCTCACTGATATCTCTCATACAGATAAATATATGTTCCATTGGTTTCAATAATACTAGCAGTAACTTCAAGATCAATCTTTTTACCATCCCTTCTTTCATGAGTGGTTTCAAAACGATGGTATGACTTTTCCTTCACTAAATTAAGTTGATCAATGATATAGTGTTGATTCTTAGAATCAAACTGAATGATGTTCGATCCGACAAGCTTATCTCTTGAATAGCCAAACAACTCACATGTTGTTTCATTTACACTCAGAATATGACCATCAATTGTAAGTAAAAAGAACGCATCTTTCGAAGATTCAATGATTGAGTTTGATATTTTTTCAAATTTAAGTTGTTCTGTAAGATCAATACCAACAGTAAGAAACAATGGATTATGATGATCATCTTCACCAATTGTAGATGTATAAATTGCTAATGATACTTCTGATTGCATCGTTGTTTTAAATGATAAGATACCATTAAAATGGTTCTCGTTGATGGTTGTTAGTTGTGAGAAAAGGTCATTAACTGAAGCTTCTGTTGATACTAAAGAACGTTCTAGCCACTCTTTTAAATATTTAAAATCCTTATCTTTGTATCCTGTGGTGTTTTCCCAAGCAGGATTGACTGAAATGATATCTCCTTTTTGATTATAAATGATTGTTGGTACAGGCGAAGAATCGATAGAAGATTGAAAACGCGCTTGGTTAAGATCACTTAAGTGAATGGATTCAACCATTTTTTGATATGCATGATTAATGCTTTTATGCATGTTTAAGACGATGAGGGAAAAACCTATACCTAATGTTTGAGTGATCATTAAATGAAACATCCATAATCGCTTGTAGGTCACAATTGGATAGGAGTCAAATGCATTTGAAAACAGAAGGTATGTAAATATTAATGAAATAAAGAGATTAAATTGTAAGAAACGACTGAGCTCTTTATCATTTAACAATAGTGATGCTAAGAAAATAGTGCCTAACAAAATAATCATGCCAGCACTAAAATATGAGGCAAACATAATGACTGCAAAACTGTTGAACAGTAAAAACAACAACATGGCAAATGATCGAAGCTGTTCACTTACTTTCCTCTGTAGTAAGTAGACCCCAAGCAGAAGTGAAAGTAACCCTTGGATAACATTATAAAGGTCATAACCATCCAGATAGAAGAAATATGAACCGAGCAAGAAAAGCGGAATCCCTCCGATTAAATAGACTTTTGCAGAAAGCAAAAAATTACGTTGCTTCCAATAAGCAATGTCAATAACACTTTTAATGGGTGACTGTAGCAGCATTTTAGTCAATTGAGTTTGAATAGGCTTTAGTCGATTCTTCTTTTGATTCATAGCACAATTCACTCCTTTGGAATGAACGTATTGAACGATCATTCATTAATAGAAAATGACAGCTTAAGCATGTTATTAACTCAATAATAACATATCTCATTATGACATTAACATGCTGGAAGGATAAACATATCTACAAGATTCAAACAAAAAAATGGCTTTGATGACCATTTTGTGATGTGCTTTCAAAGATGTGTTCAGAAATCAGCCTTGTTTTAGACTCATGATCTCTTCTTTAGTGCATTCTCGCCATGAACCAACTTCTACCCCATCTAAAGTGAGTGATCCTATTTGTGAGCGATGAAGTTCTAACACTTCATTCTTAACTGCTTGTAACATTCTTTTAACTTGATGATATCGTCCTTCATGAATAATGAGTACAATGGTTGTCGCATCCATCACTACTACTTTGGCAGGTTCACATGCTTTTTCATCTCCAATATCAACCCCTGATTCCAGTTGCTGAATGGCTTTATGCGAAATAGGTTCTCTTAATACCACTTGATAGTGTTTTTCCACTTTCTTAGCAGGATTCATTAATTGGTGAGTTAACTGACCATTCGTAGTTAAGAGAAGCAACCCCGAAGTGTCTTGATCAAGACGACCAACCATATGATAAAGTTTTGGCGATAGTTTAAAGTACTCAAACACAGTTGGGTATTTTGGATCCACACTTGAACATACAACTCCTATGGGTTTGTGAACCATGATTACTTCATGATGAACTAAGTTAACTTGCTCATCATCAAACATTATATGATCGTGTTGTGATACTTTCACTCCAAAATCACTCACAATGTGATGATTAACACTGACACGTTTTTGCTTGATAGCATTTCTAATGTCACTTCTTGTCCAATTTAGAGCGTCAGCTAGAGCTTTATCAAGACGTTGCATGTCTTTTTTTCCTTTGCAAGATGTACATCTGAGGTAAACCAAACAACCAAGTCATGACACCATAAACAGCCAATGAAACTCCCCCACTCACCATCAGTTTAAGGAAAGTGACAAAACGTGAATCATACACAATATTATGCCATCCTGTAAACTTAAACAAATACCCTATCAATGCCATTCCACCTATTGACACTAACATAAGGGTTAATCGTGATCTTACACGACTGTAATTAAAACCATAGGTTTTCTTAATGGTGAATAAATTGTAACCCACCAAGACAATATGAGAAATGATGGAGGAAACTACAGCTCCCTGATATCCGATCAACATAATCAATGGTACGAAAATGAGTAGTTTGATCAAAAAAGCCAATGTCAGTGAGAAAATCACTTTACGACGAAGTTGTAAAACAATGAGAATGTTAACTAGAACAGGTGATACTACTGATAGTATGGCTTGAATACTTGAAGTTCTTAATACTTCTCCACCAATAAAAGCATAA
>DAIDML010000044.1 GCA_027449005.1 Erysipelotrichaceae bacterium
CGAACTTGCTTTCTTTGTTGATCCACTTCAAATTCAATTAAACCATTCTTTCCAATCGGCTGAAACTGCTGAGTGATTTGAAATCCTTTTGGAAGATCGGAATAATAGTAATTCTTACGATCAAACTTACTGAGTGAATCAATCTCACAATGAGTTAGCATACATGCTCTTAAAGTTAACTCAACTGCTCTTTTATTCAATGTTGGTAATACACCAGGATGACCTAAATCAATTTCATTCACATGAATATTAGGAGTATCATTGATACTATTACGAGAGGCTGAAAACATCTTTGAGTTGGTTTTTAATTCGCAATGTATTTCTATACCAATGACGACATCTCTTTTCATAGCCTCTCCTTCACACATGTTTCAATGGCTAATGCTAATTGAAACATCGTAGCTTCATCTTCAATCTTGCATGTCAAATTAATCCCATGTGGTAGTCCATCGACTGGCATGATTGGAACTGTAATGGATGGTGCTCCTGAGAAATTTGCTAGCACCATGTAATTCTCCGCAATCAAATGAGCATTGGACAACACGTTCATGTTTGCCCCTTCTAATAGCGGTGCAGTGGAGGTGGTTGCTGGCGCAATGAGTCCATCACATTCACTTAACATCCGATTGAATTCATTCACAATAACACGTCTTACTTTTTGTGCTTTTCTAAAAAGCTTATCTTGATTTTCATCTTTTAAGCCATAACTTCCAATGACAAAACGTTTACGAATAAGTGGTCCAAATCCATGAGTTCGAGTGTTAGTCATGATGGTTTCCACATCTTCTCCCTCTTGAGTCAATCCAAAGTTAACTCCTGTAAGGTTAGAATGATTCGCTGTTGCCTCACAGTTCGCAATAATGTAATAAGTAGGTAAACACGTACGTAAGATGGTTTCATTCATGGAAATCGTTTTAATGATTGCCCCTTTTGATTCAAGTGCTTTACAGACTGCATCAAAGTTCTTCAATGTTTGAGGATGATCAATCGCCTCCAACACTTCTTTAAAGATTCCATATACTTTTCCCTTAACATCATCATGAAGCTGTGGAGCAAGTGTTGTCGATGGATACGGTAGAGAAGTGTGATCCATCTTATCTTGTCCTGATAAGACATCACACATGAGTGCTGCTAAGCGCACATCACTTGTGAAGTAACCCACATGGTCCAAAGATGAAGCATAGGGGATAATCCCATAGCGTGAAATGCGACCATAGGTTGGTTTTGTTCCTACCACCCCAACATAGGAAGCGGGTTTTCGAACACTATCCCCTGTATCTGATCCAATTGCAATATCCACTGCTTTTGCGGCAACAACCACTGCCGAACCTGATGATGATCCACCTGCTTGACGAGTTAAATCAAAAGGATTTTTAACCGGCCCATTAAATGAAGCAGTTCCTGTTCCACCCATTCCTAGTTCATCAAGGGTTGTTTTTGCTACAATCACTCCACCTGCTTGTTTGATTTTATCCACAATGGTGGCATTGTAAGGTGGGATATAGTTTGAAAGCAGTTTAGATCCTCCTGTAGTTAGAATTCCTTTCGTTATTACGTTATCCTTTAAGGCTATCGGAACATCACTTAATACACCCTCGTGCGTCTTCACATCATGCTCAATGATGGTAACGCATGCATTGGTGGTTGATTGAATCTCTTTAAGTCGATTAATGGCTTCATTTACATTCATTATTTCACCACCTTAGGAACACTTACATAGCCCTCTTTTACTTTATGTGCATTGCTTAATGCTTGAGATTGACTTAGTTCATGAGTGACTTCATCATCACGAAGTGTTAATAATGGTGACTCAAAAGGATAGACCATTTCACTTACACCTTCAGTGTCAATGGTTTCGAGTAATGATAAAAGATCCTGAAGAGAATGAAACTCATTTACTATGTTTTCCACTTCTCCTTCACTTAAGGTAAAGTTAAGTTCTTCGGCTAATGATAGAATGATGTCTTTGTTCATATTAATTGAGGTAGATGATGGTAAAAGCATCATCATTCGCTTTCTTTTCAATTAAAACTAAGGTTGAGTTAAGATTTCTGATATGAATCTTTATGTCCATGTTGTTAGTCTCAAATGCTTGTGTTTCATTCAATAGCAACTGAACAATGGCTTGTAATTCTGTGTATGTCTTTACATTGGTATTCACCTCGATGATCATTAAATCAATTTTCTGATTAATAACTCTTGCTTTCGCAAACACACCGATGGCTTCTGGCAGTAAGGTTTGAAGTTCTCCTTTGAGTTGGAGAAAAACGTTATGTGTGATTGAGTCCAGTTCATTAGAAGCGCTTGATGGAATAAGAATCCATGATTCATTGCGTTTTGAGAATTGACCTGATCGAGATAGAAACAATCCTTCTCCTATCATGTTTCCAGGTAATATCGCATCAACACTCCCTAAAGAATACAATGTGATGTAAATAGGGATATCACCAACCCCTGCTAATGATCGCAAATAACTTTCTAACTTACGCCCCATATCACTGCCATACTCATATAAACGTTCTTCAGTAATGCTTACACGTCCTAACCCAACACTTTGACTAGGGTTTAGAACCAGTGCAATTGACATTGCTTCCAACACGTATTCATTGTCACGTCGTTTCATAAAATTAACTTCCAACACATCACTTACGACTACCGCATCAGGTATATCAACACCAGACCCTGAAGGAAACAATGATCCTGAAGGAGGATTAAGTCCAATTGGATTAGTTCCTGATTCACGTCTTACTAATGCTCCTAATCGACTTAACGTAATGATTTGACCTTCTTGCATATAAAACTCATTAACACTGAAGTGTTGCTTACTTAAGTCCACTAGACGTGTTCCCACTTCAAGAGCTTGATGAACGGGAAGATAAGTGCCATGATAAACACGATTTGCTGTTGAGGCAAAACCATCAACAATCGCATACTCCCCTTCTTGGCGAATGATTTCTTCTGGTGTTGTGGTCGGTGTTGGAGCACAACCACTTAAAAACAACACAAACACCATTAAAAACATACTTAACTTACGCTTCACGATTCATCACCTCCCTGAATTCTTCTTCAAACATAATTCTGACACCCAATGATTGCGCTTTAGTGAGTTTAGATCCTGCTTCACTTCCCGCAATAACAATATCTGTTGCTTTTGATACCGAACCACTCACTTTCGCCCCATGCTCACTTAACCATTCACTGGCTTGAGTGCGAGATAAACTCTCAAGTGTTCCTGTTAATACCACTGTTTTCTGACTAAAGAAAGAAGATTTCACTTCTTTAACCGGTTCAATCATGTTCACACCTTCAGCTTTTAAGGCATCCACGAGCTCTATGAAAGACACATGAGACATGGTTTCAAGACATGATTTAGCCATCACATCCCCAATCTCTTTTATTGAAACAAGCTCATCATACGAAGCATGCATTAACGCATCCATACTTAAAAAATGTTGAGCTAACGTTTGTGCTGCTTTAGCACCCACATGGCGTATTCCTAAAGCATACAATAGTTTGGAAAGAGGGAGTTGCTTAGAAACTTCAATCGCCTCAATGAGCGCATCCACACTTTTTTGAGCAAACTTATCTAATACAATAATGGCTTCTTTTCTATGTTTCAAGGCATATATGTCTTTCACATTCTTTAACAACTTTGCCTCAACAAGTTGTGCTACTTTCTTATCTCCTAAACCTTCAATGTTTAAGGCATCTCTAGAGGCATAATGAATAATGGATTCCACAAGTCTTGCTTCACAGTTTGGATTAACACAGTATTCATCAACTTCCTCTTCATCTGAAAATGTTGGTTCTTGACACACAGGACAGCGATGATTAAAAACATAAGGCTGTTGATCTTGACGATGTTCAAGATTCACACGCACGACCTCAGGAATAATGTCCCCTGCTTTGCGAATGATGACTTTATCATTCACACGAATGTCTTTCATCGCAATGTAATCGAAGTTATGAAGTTGAGCAAATCCTACATTGGTTTGAGCAACAATCACCGGAGTTAATCGAGCATTAGGCGTAATTTTGCCTGTGCGTCCCACGGTTAAGAAAATGTCTTCCAACGTGGTTTCCACTTCTTGAGCAGAA
>DAIDML010000045.1 GCA_027449005.1 Erysipelotrichaceae bacterium
TCTATTTATGGTGTTTTGTTACCATCTGATTTATTGCTAGGACATAACGCTGGCGTAAGTGGTTCGTTGTTTCTGTCCGTTTTGTTACCATCTGATTTATTGCTAGGACATAACAAGAACACAGAGCTTTGTGATTACGCGATCTGTTTTGTTACCATCTGATTTATTGCTAGGACATAACAACGGATTGGAGGAAGAAATAATGCCATTAGTTTTGTTACCATCTGATTTATTGCTAGGACATAACAGACAATCAAGGATGCATCATCATTTGTAAGTTTTGTTACCATCTGATTTATTGCTAGGACATATTGGATACTCATAGAACCTTTCTCCAATCTTGATCAAGAACTCAAGGAAAGAATGAGTGGACTCATGAAAGTCTGGTTCAAACAAAAAGGGGTCACCGTCATCATGGTAACCCATGATGTGGATGATGCGAAAGCCATGGCTGATACGATAGTTGAACTCAAATGAGACATAAAAAGGACATGAAAATGTTCTTTTTCTATGTCAAACTAAAAGAGTGCAAGAATTTCAAAAAAGACACTAAATAGAGCAAAAACTCTTAAAATTCATGCAAAACCACAGTTTAAGAAAACGTTTTCACAGAACTATCAAATAACTCGACAACGAATTGACAAAACCGCATTGTTCTTTTAATTGTGGCACTATATAATCAAAGTGTAAGATAAATAATCAAGAGAGGAATTACCATAATGCCGAAATCCAAAGTATATTTTGGAAGCACCCCGTTGAACCTGGATCAAGGAACAACCCATTTAGACACAGTTGAGATCAATCAAGAAACCTTCTTCAAGATTGAAAATGTTAACCAGATGAATCCCTTCTTCATGACCATCGTCAGTGATGTCGATCATTGGATGTTCATCTCAAGCACAGGCGGATTAACATGTGGACGTGTCAACGCAGAGAACGCTTTATTCCCATATTATACTGATGATAAAATTCATGACAGTGCAGAAACTACCGGATCTAATTCCATCATTCTCGTCTCTAAAGACGAACAAAGTTTTTTATGGAAACCGTTTTCGTTGCATCACCACAACGTCTATTCCATCACTCGTAATCTGTACAAAAACACCTTAGGGAATAAAGTCATGTTTGAGGAAATCAATCATGATTTAAAGGTGGCTTTTAGATACACCTATAAAAACAGTGCAAAATATGGGTTCATTAAAGAATCAGAAATCATTAACTTATCTGATAAAACAGTATCTGTGGATGTATGTGATGGGTTACGTAATATTCTTCCTTATGGAGTAACCACTCAACTTCAAACCACATTAAGCACACTGCTTGATGGATACAAACGGTGTGAACTCATTGAAGAGGTTGGACTAGGAATCTATAATCTAAGTTCCATTCTTACCGATAAAGCTGAACCTAGTGAATCCTTAAAATGCACCACTGTCTTCACATTGGGTTTATCATCCACAACTTATCTGCTTTCTGAACAACAACTTCATGCTTTCTCAATTGGGGATGGTGTGGTCACTGAACATGATGTGAAGGGCAGACGTGGTTCATATTATGTGTGTGACACATTGAAACTTAAACCTTCACAAACGCATTCCTGGATGATGGTAGCGGAACTGAATCAAAATGCGGTGGATGTGCAATCACTGATTCATGATTTATCTACCCAACCAGATGTATTAAAATCAAACATCCTTGAAAACATTAAGCAAGGCAATGTGAATTTAACCAAACTGGTGTATGAAGCCGATGGTCTTCAGTGCACGGCCAATGCGAAAACCAGTTTCCGTCATTTCTCAAACACACTTTTTAATATCATGCGTGGTGGAGTGTATGCGGATGGATATCAAGTGGAAAGCGACGACTTCATTTCCTTTGTTAAGGTGTGGAATAAACCTATCTATGCACAGTTTAAAGAAGTCTTATCTTCACTTCCTGCTCAACTTACGTATCAAGATTTAGTGTCAAAAGCATCTGAGTTAGGAAACAAAGATTTAGAGCGTTTAGTGCTTGAGTATTTACCACTGACATTCAGCCGTCGTCATGGAGATCCAAGTCGTCCTTGGAATCGTTTCAGTATTGAAATCGCAAAAGAAGATGGTAGTAAGAAACTGAACTTTGAAGGTAACTGGCGTGATATCTTCCAAAACTGGGAAGCATTATCCATGTCTTACCCTGAGTTCATTGAAAGCATCATTGCGAAGTTTGTGAATGCTTCAACGGTCGATGGATACAATCCATATCGCATCACTAAAAACGGTTTAGACTGGGAAGAACTCAATCCTGATGAGCCTTGGTCCAACATTGGTTACTGGGGAGATCATCAAATCATTTATTTACTCAAACTCATGGAACTTTCTAAAGCATACCATCCTAAGAAACTCTTGGATTTCTTACACAAAGATGTCTTTGTGTATGCGGATGTTCCATATCGCATTAAAGGATTCGCTGATTTAATGGCTGATCCACATAACAGTATTCTTTATGATTATGCTTTAGATAAAAAAGTGCATGAACGTGTGAAAACCATTGGATCTGATGGAAAACTGGTCATGAACAAGGATGAGTGTTACAACGTTAACCTCATTGAGAAACTGCTTGTGATGGTGTGTGCAAAACTCTCCAACTATGTTCCTGAAGGTGGCATTTGGATGAACACGCAACGTCCAGAATGGAACGATGCGAACAATGCCTTAGTTGGCTATGGATTATCCATGGTGACCTTGTATTACATTCATCGCTTCCAAGTCTTCATGACATCCCTGTTAGAAGACATGGATCTTGAAACGTATGAGGTTTCCAGTGAAGTGGCACAGATGTTACATGATCTGACCACCATCTTTAAACAACACCAATCCTTAGTGGGACACACCATCAGTGATGAACAACGCTTTGAGATAGTGAAAGCGTTAGGAGAAGTCGGGGAAACCTATCGAAATCAAGTGTACACTCAAGGATTCAGTGGCAAAAAAGTCAGTGTCAGTAAACAAGCCATTGAAGCATTCACTCACATCACCTTACTTCACCTTAAAGATTCCATTCATAAAAACAAACGTGAAGACAATCTTTATCATTCCTACAATCTCATTAAGTTTAATGGATCTCGTTGTGAGGTATCTCACTTGTATGAGATGTTAGAAGGACAAGTCTCAGTCTTAAGTTCAAAAGCTTTAAGTGGTCAAGAAAGCTTGGATGTCCTTCATGCGTTAAAAGACAGTGCAATCTATCGTGAAGATCAAGACAGTTACATGCTTTACCCAAATCGTGCCTTACCACGCTTCTTAGATAAAAACATCGTACCAGAAGAAGTGGTCATGACCTCATCCATTCTTAAGGAAGAACTCGCCAAAGGAAGCACACAATTCATTCTTAAAGATGTGAATGGACACTATCATTTCAATGGATCTTTCCGT
>DAIDML010000046.1 GCA_027449005.1 Erysipelotrichaceae bacterium
TCTAAACTTATCTAGTCCATGTACCATGCTTCCCCAAGCAATGCATCTTCAAGTGCATGCTTTACCCTTTCCTCATTGTTCTCACTCAATGATAAATATAATGATAGAAGATCCACTCTTCCCGATTGTGCTACTTTTTTAGGATCATATGACCACAACTGCACTTCAATCAATGATTCATCTTTAATCACATCTTCATTCTCAACTAATTCTAGTTGATTAATACTCAAATCTTGATAGTACATTGCATAGGTTAAATTTTTTGAGTCATTCACTTCACTGATGGATGATAATGCACTTAAGCCTGCAAGATAACCATTCAGTGGACGATCTTTTGTGTAAACCACTTTCCTTACAGGTGTATTCAAATAAGTTTGAGCTTGTTTAAAATAATCAGGATGTTTGATTCGTTTATAGACTTTACTTCGTGCTGTTTTACCTTTGATTTCATAAGTAAGCAATTGTGCACTGTACAATTCATTAAGTGCTCTTGAAGCTGTCATCATACTAACATCCAACTCTTGAGCTAACTGTGTCACATTCACGGTTTCCTTTTTATAAAGCAAGTATAGAAAAGCAAGTTGAGCTGAGGATGAGAAGCGTCGTTTATTTATTCTATTTTCATCTTGAGACTGTTTTAATAATAACCCTAAGAATGGAAGAAACAGTTGACCATCATGACTTATAAATGGAATTCTGTTTTCGATTAACGTTTTTCTTCTATGAGTTGTTAGTGAAGAGTAATAACACACGATTGGCCACATGGTGTATGACTTCAGTTGTTGGATTTGCTTTTGAAGTTGATTAAGACTCGAAGAGTCATTCTTGAATTCAATTAGTAAACACTTCTCGTCAAGAATGCTCATCGAATAATAATTGAAGTAGGTACGTAGATAAAGTGATAGTTTTTCACTTTCGTTCCATTTTTCTACAGTGACGTTCTCATCAATCGTTTCTTTAAGATAAGTGATAGCAGTATTGATCATGGTGTTACCTCATAATGTATCATTGATATTTTAAATATATCATTATTAATGTTATATTACAAATATTGATGTTAGATTATCAATCAACATCCCACACTGTCTTTTCAATTATCAAACAATCCCCATCATTACATCCTTCCTCTTTAAAATACACCACAAACCACAAAAAACCTTCCATGAAGGAAGGTCATCAATTATAGTTATTTTATCCTAACGCCACATCCAATATCATCATGACGGTAAATCCAACCAAAGCTCCTAAAGTCGCAATGTCGGTTTTTGATCCCCCTGTTTCACGTTGTGCCTCAGGAACCAGTTCTTCCACCACCACATAAATCATTGCTCCAGCCGCAAAGGAAAGCGCAAAAGGTAAGATGCTTTGCATTTGCATGACCGCAAAGGCACCCAACATACCCGCAATGGGCTCAACAATCCCTGAAGCTTGTCCATACAGGAACGCTTTCATGCGACTAAAGCCTTCTCGTCGTAAAGGTATGGAAACCGCAGCCCCTTCAGGAAAGTTTTGTA
>DAIDML010000047.1 GCA_027449005.1 Erysipelotrichaceae bacterium
TTTCTGCTGGTCCATCAGGTCCATTGCACATTGAAACCGTATTAACCCGTGCCGTTGAAAACACTTGGCTCTTGGAAGTCGGAATGGTTGTATTACGCTCAATAAGCACAGTCATCACTCCACCCATGGTTTCAATTCCTAATGATAAAGGAGTCACGTCAAGAAGAAGCACATCTTTCACATCACCAGAAATAACGCCACCTTGAATGGCTGCACCAATCGCAACCACTTCATCTGGGTTTACCGATTTGTTTGGTTCTTTTCCTAACTCACGTTTAATGAGTTCAACGACCGCTGGCATACGTGTTGATCCACCAACGAGTAAAACATGGTGAATATCATTCTTAGTTAAGCCAGAATCCTTAAGCGCTTGACGCACTGGATTCACGCTACGATCCAGTAAATGACGTGTCATGTCTTCAAATTTTGCACGCGTTAATACGGTTTCAATGTGCAATGGACCCGATGGACCAGCAGAAATGAATGGTAATGAGATTTGTGTTTGAAGGGTTGAAGACAATTCTTTCTTCGCTTTCTCAGCTCCTTCTTTTAAACGTTGTAACGCCATACGATCAGCTTTAAGATCAATACCGTTTTCTTTCTTAAATAAATCAACAAGATAATCCACCACGACATCATCAAAGTCATCCCCACCTAAGAGGTTGTCTCCAGCAGTGGCAAGCACTTCAAAAGTTCCATCGGCTAATTCAAGAATGGAGACGTCAAAGGTTCCACCCCCTAGGTCATACACTAAAATCTTTTGTTCTTTATCTGTTTTATCAATCCCAAAGGCTAATGCTGCGGCGGTTGGTTCGTTAATGATACGTTCCACTTCTAAACCAGCAATTTTACCCGCATCTTTAGTTGCTTGACGTTGTGCATCATTAAAGTATGCAGGCACAGTGATGACAGCACGGGTTACTTTTTCACCTAAATAGTCTTCTGCGTATTTCTTTAAGTGTTGCAGAATCATCGCAGAGATTTCTTGTGGAGTATACTCTTTGCCTTCAAGGGTTACTTTCTTATCAGAACCCATGTGACGTTTAATGGATAAAACGGATTCTTTATTGGTGACCACTTGACGTTTAGCGGATTCACCAACAATCTTCTCACCATTTTTAAATGCAACCGCTGAAGGTGTTGTACGATTTCCTTCTGGGTTTGTGATGACTTCAACATCTTTACCTTCCAATACTGCGACACAGGAATTGGTGGTTCCTAAGTCAATTCCGATAATTTTACTCATGGTTGTTCTCCTCTTTTTCTTTGCTTACTTTCACCATACTAGGGCGTAATAATCGATCTTTCAACATAAATCCTTCTTGGTATACTTCAATGATGGTATCCACAGGATGCTCATCACTCTCTTCCACAATCAATGCCTGATGGTATTCAGGATTGAAAGGTTGGTGTAATGCTTCAATCTTGATGACCCCTTCTTTTTGAAGGACACCGTTGAATCCAGTAATCACTAATTCAAGGCCATTTTTTAAACTTTCATAATCCGGAGATTGATTCATGGCTCGTTGTAAGTTTTCATAAACTGTAATGAGCTCTAACGCAGCTGATTTAAACATGTATTTAGCACGTTGTTCATAATCTGCCATGATTCTTTTCTTCATGTTTTGAGCATCAGCTAAAGCCTTGTATTTTTCATTTTCTGCTTCTTTTAATGCTTTCTCCAACAATTCAATGCGTGCTAACGCAATGGCCATTGGATCAACTTCCTTCACTTCATCATGTTCACTGGACTCCGTCAACTCTTTTTCAACCTCATCCATCGTGGGTTCATGATGTTTTTTATCTTTATTCTTCATTCGTGTCATCCTTTCGATAAATTTCTTCTATGGCTTTTGTGAGCGTCTTCAACATCCCGACAATATGATCGTATTTCATACGAGTTGGGCCAATGACCATCAGTTTAGAGGATGAATCATTGTCTAAAGGCAAAGTTGAACTAACAACCGCCATATCTTCTAACCAAACAAATTCAGATCCTTCTTCTTTATTTAAAGACAAGGAACCTTGACTCGATCCCAATGTTCTCCATAAAGAAGAATTTTCTAGCAGCTTCATGACTTGTTTGAGTTTGTTGACATCTGCAAATTCAGGTTGATTCATCAAGTTGTTTTGACCACTAAGATAAATGTTTTCACTTGCGAAACGAATGAAGGCATTAAAGAAAGCTTCAAACAACATTTCATAGTGTTCGATCTTATCGGCTAAGATGGGTTTCATCAACATCAGTTTTTCAATCAAATCACTGAGTGAAGAACCCACTAAGCGATCATTCAAGAGTTTAGTGCATGTTTGAAGATCATGCGTGCTCACACGTTCTTTAAAATGAAACATGCGACTCTCACTGTGACCTTCACTAGTCTCAAAGACAGCCATGGCACTTTTATCACTTAACGGAATCAATTGTATTTGCAGTAATGTTTGTTGCTCAGAATGAGGTCCTAAAACGACTGTGGTTAACTGTGTCATTTCTGAAAGAATCTCACAACTCATCTTTAACACTTCTTGCGTGTTGTATTTACGCTCAGTGAAGACTTGTCTTAAAGCCACTTGCATGTTTTCATTGCGTTGTTCTTCAAGCAAGTGCTCAACATAATAGCGATAGCCCATTTTAGAAGGGACACGACCTGAAGAGGTGTGTGTCTTTTCTAAATAACCTAAGTCTTCCAATTCACTCATTTCAGAACGAATGGTTGCAGAAGAATAATGTAGATGATATTTCTCAAGCAGTGTTTTAGACCCAACAGGCTCAGCACTGGCAATGAATTCATCCACAATCGCCTTAAAGATTTCAATTTTTCTAGGAGTTAACACACGTTCACCACCGTTCTTTTAGCACACAATCATTTACACTGCTAAATTATACAAAAACACTTTAGCACTGTCAATAATTAAGTGCTAAACCCATGAAATAGAGATCAAATTGTGTATAATAGGGATAACGAGGTAATAACATGATACAACCCTATATGTTTGATTCACACATTGTCGCAGGTACAACACTGCGTCATCAAGGACACTCAAGTGCTCCGTTTAACTCACTTAACATGGCCTTTTATGTTCCTGATAAGATTGAAGATGTGATAAAAAACCGCGAAGAAGTGGCCAAAGCCACAGGTTTCCCTTTGAACACTTGGGTCTTTCCAAAAATGACTCACAGTGATCATTTCATTAAAGTCACTGCTCTTGATCAAGGCAAAGGAGCTTATGAAGAAGCCACCTCCATCATGGATATGGACGCTTTATACACCCAAGAACCCAACATCATGCTTGCGGTATTTCATGCCGACTGCACTCCAGTATTGCTTTATGATCCAAAGACACAAACCATTGGAGCAATTCATGCAGGATGGGCAGGCACATTAAAGGAAATCACCAAGAAAATGATTAAGCATTGGATTGAAGTCGAAAACATCAACCCTAAAGACATTCAAGTGGTGATTGGACCTAGTATATCAATGAAGAACTTTGAAATTGGTTATGACCTTGTGCATCAAGTGATCACTCATCATAAGCACTATCTTCCCTATCTCAACATCAATGACATGCGATCGACCATGAATGTCAGTGGCATCAATATCCAACAATGCCTTGATATGGGTATCCCACAATCCAACATCTCACATTTGGATGAATGCACGTATGCGTTTGAAGATAAGTATTTCTCTTATCGAAAAGAACCCGTCTCTGGACGTCATGCGAGTTTTATTGGAATCAAAAAATAAACATCGCCTAAGCGATGTTTTATAATCCAAATTCATCTTTATACGTGATGATACTGACTGATTCTACCCCTTCAACTTTAGCTAAGGTATGGGTAATGTCATCTTTTTGTCCAATCGCTACTTCATAAGTCACATCCACTTTAGAACCTATGATTTGCTTACTGCGCAGTTTGGATTTCTTAAGCTTTCCAATCGCACGATGAATGGCTTCATACGCTCTCATGTCACATTTAATGAGGAGTAAATAGTGTTGAGGTTGTTTGAATCCTAACAAGGTTGATAACACAAACAAACCACCTAAAGCGACTGAACTGAGTAATGCGACTGTATACACCCCAACACCACTCATGATACCCGCACTCACAGCCCAGAAAATAAAGGCAGTATCAATCGGTTCTTTCACCGCAGTTCTAAAACGGACAATCGACAAAGCACCCACTAAGCCTAAAGATAAGGCAAGGTTGGATGAAATGGTACGAATGATCAGTGCCGTTACCATCGCCACCAAGATCACCATCATGGTGAACTGTTTAGAAAAATGAACCCCTGCAAAGGTTTTTTTATAGATGAACACAATGTATAGACTAATGATGAATGCGGTGACTAAGGATAGGAAGATACTTCCAAAATTCAAAGAGGTTGAGAATTCTTCAATAACACTACGACGAATTAGGTCTAATGCGCTCATATCAGGTTTCCTTTACTGGATTATTTTTGAGTGGGTAAACTTAGAAATTGCTTGACGATTGGTTGGAATGGTTGAGATTAAATCTCTAATGAAATCTGGAAGAATCGTATTAAACTTGACTTCAAGCACCACAACATCCTGTTCACTGATGAAAGCTTTGTTATGGGAGAGATCCATCAAATCCGTATGATAGTGATAGGTTGCGATATGATCATCAAAGGTAACACGCACATCCAATGGTTCATACACAAAGGCTAATCGATCGTATTCAACGATGACAGAAGGTTTAAGATAATGCAATCGATGATCAAGCACAAACTGCGACAACAACTCAGGATCGTCATCATCAACACTCATATCAGCACTAAGAATTCGTATTAATTGAGTCTGATTCAATCTTAATCCTTGTTTGTATGTCATGTTTTCATGTTTATGCTTACATTCAAGCAGTATTCTATCATAATTATGGTTATATAAGCGAAGACGATATTTTTTTCTCATCCTCGTTCCATTCATTTTTTCATAGAATGCATCATGATCCAATGTATCAAAATACAACGAGGTAATAAGATAGGAGTACTCTTCATGGATAGAATGCGCATCTCTTTGTAGCACTAAAGATAACACTGATTTAAGTTTATCAGCATCTTGTCTTGAAATAACATATTTGAGTTCGTGTCGATACATGTTATTCACCAAAGATTTCTTTCATTTGGGCATCATTCAAGTTAAAAAAACGTTTCGTTGTGCTTTTTAAGGTTGCTGGTCGTTGAATGAAGTAATTTTTTAACTGATCGACATTACGCTCCCATTCGCTCATGGATAAACCCCAACGAGCACGATCACGCTTGAGTTCATTCTCATACATGGCTTTAAGACGATCAATTTCATTCAGTACACGATTCGTTTCATAAACATTTTTGTATTGGTATTTTAATCGCTCAAGAAACAGTGTTCTAAACTCAGGAGCTTTCATTACATTACGAAATAACAATGTGCTCACATTTAACGCACTCATCGGTTCCTCTAGTGTGGTGAAGACATAATCCTCGAATCCAAAGTTATACATCGCCCAATCAAAATCATAGTACACCATACGCCATCGATTTTGATTGATATCAGGATGTTGAAAAAAACGGGTATTCACTATGTCATTGTTAGTGACAAATTGCTGAGCCACCCAAAAATCAGCATATGAGTTCATATCCAATCGCTCAGCCATGTAAGCATAATGCTTTGGATCAGAGATGTCATAGGTACT
>DAIDML010000048.1 GCA_027449005.1 Erysipelotrichaceae bacterium
GTATTGGGTTAGGGGTGATTACGGTATTGATTCGTAACTTTGCGGCGTTTCCTGAAGGTGCCATGTTTGCAATCTTAATTATGAATGCGATTGCACCAATGCTTGATAACATGAAAATAAACAAGAAGTTTGTTAAGGAGGCTAGACTAAGGCAAAAATCATAGGATTCACAAACCAACCATAATCTAAAGGACGCTTTCTTCCTTTCGCAAACATGAGTTCAATGACCAAGGCTGAAAGGTAAGATACCCCTACCATCACTAACACATTCAAGCCAAAAACAGTTGTTGCGTAAATCGCCAACAACCCCAAGGCTGAAGTAGTGATGATCATGGTCTTTAAAGAGAAGGCTTCCTTAGGTAAGGATGTATGACTCTGTATCATAATTCACCGCTTTCTATTAATTTATTGTGACAGTCTGCCACTTTGAGTTCATTATATCATGTGACATTTTGTGATGTTAGTAAAATAATCTTTTCACGACCTCTTTGTGAAAGTATTTAACAAATTCACAACGGATGTGAAAAAACACAAAAAAACCTCAAATAATGAGGTTAAAATGACATGACGAAGTCTAAGAATCGTTTCAGTTCACTGCTGTTTGGATGATCGAGTTGGGCGATAGGACCACTCTCAATCACCTTGCCTTCTTCCATGTAAACAAACACATCAGCCACTTGTCTCGCAAAGGCAATTTCATGGGTGACAATCACAAACTTGCGGTGTTGTTCACGCAGTTTTAAGATCGCATGAAGCACTTCTTTGGTTAAGATTGGATCTAAGGCTGAGGTAGGTTCATCAAAAAACAGAATATCAGGCGATGCAGCTAAAGAACGAATGATGGAAACTCGTTGAGCTTGACCTCCAGAGAGTTGAGTAGGTTTCTTATGCATATGGTCGCAAAGTTCAAACTGTGAAAACAATTCACTCGCAATGGTTTGTGCTTCATTTTTAATTTTCTTATGCACTTTTTCTAACACTAAGGTCACATTTTCAAAAGCACTGAGATGAGGAAACAAACCATGGTGTTGAAATACAAATCCAATGTGCTTGAAGTATTCCTTTTCATCAGTATGAATGACATCCATGCCATTCACTTCAATGCTCCCAGTGGTTGGAGTCTCAATCTTTGAAAGCAGTCTTAATAGTGTGCTTTTCCCTGCTCCTGATGGACCCAGTAAGGCAATCGCAGAAGCATTCTCTATGGTTAAAGACACATCATCAAGCACGGTTTTACCTTCATAAACATGGGTTAACTGTGATACTTGAACTTTCATGTGCTAATCTTCCTTTCAACCCAACGTGAGATTGCCATTAAAGGAATCGTCATAAGGAGGTACGTCACAAACATGAGGAAGTACCCTTCCACATATAAAAGTAAGTTTGCTTGAATGCGATCAATGGCTCCATAAAGCTCTCTTACTCCAATCACTGCCAATAAGGAACTTCCTTTAATGATAAAGGAGAAATTACCGATGAGTGGTGGGAACATGATTCTTAATAGTTGAGGAAGCAAAATGTGAAAGAATTGCTGAGTAGGAGTAAACCCCAGTACTCTCATGGCTTGAAATTGGGTAGGATCTATGGCTTTCATGGCTCCAACCACCATGGTCTTCATGTAAGGCGCCATGTATAAGGTGAAGGCAAAAATGCCCACCCATAAACGATCACGAAGCCCTAAAGGAAAGGCAATGAAGTAATACACTGCAATCACAAAGACAAGTAAAGGCGAACCAAACACCACCTCATCAAAGATGATTCCCATGTAGCGTAAAACACCAATCTTGGATTGAGTGATCCAATACAAAATAAGACCTGCAATGAAACTCAAAAATAAGGATAATAGTGAAATGTATAACGTTAATAGCCACGCATCCAAGATATCCGGTGCTGCTGGCCATAAACGAGCTAAATTAAAATTGTTTCTTCCTGGATACGATAAAGCGATATACAGTGCTAACAGACCGTATATCGCTAATGCGAGTAAAAAATCACGACTTCGTTTAATCATTGTTGAGTAAAGCGTCAATGCCTTCTTCTAAACCAAATTCATCGATGATGGTAGGGTTGTATTTGTCACGAAGACGATCATTCACTCCCCCTGTTTCCATCTGTGCAATGAATGCATTGATCTCTGCTAAGAAGGCTTCTTCTCCTTTGCGAACTCCCATACCAATGTTATTGACAGAGAGAGGTTCTAGAATCAAAGTCATCGTATCAGGAAAGGCTTTCGCATTGGTTGCGGCAGCCAATAGACTTAAGACGGTAGCCTGTGCAGCTCCAGTTGATACTTCAGTTAATGCCAATCCAACGTTATCCGTTTCAATGACTGGTCCTGGATTCTTCGCAAGTGAAGTAGGTAAACTTAAGAAAATGGTTCCCTTTTGTCCCGCAAAGACCACTTGATCATGATCTAAGACTTGTTGGATGGTCGTGTAGTTGTTGGCTTGCAAGAAAGCTGTGTTCACTAACGCCACTTGTGGGAAATAGACATATGGATTAGAGAAATCAATGACTTCTCTGCGAGCATCATTGATGGTCATGGATGCGATAATCACATCAATCTCACCCAAGTTTAACTCAGTGATACGATTGCCGAATGAAATATCCACAACTACAATCACAGATTGAAGCACCTTAATTGAACGTTATTAAGCAGCTTAAGTATACTATGCCTACAATGGAGGAAGAAAGTATGAAA
>DAIDML010000049.1 GCA_027449005.1 Erysipelotrichaceae bacterium
CCTTCTTGTCTTAAGATTCCAATCGCAGTGACATTGGCGGATGCCCCTAAAGGTGACATGTTACCACCTAAAGTTGCTCCCACAAGTAAACCAAAATAGAATAAATTAGGACTCATGTTCATGCTTGTCGCAATCAGACCCACCACAGGAAGCATACTTGCCACATAAGGAATGTTGTCTATGAAGGCTGATAAAAAGACCGAAATCCACACAATGAGTGAATACATAAGAAAGACATTATTATTGCCAATGGATAAGAACCATTGACTAAGTGAGGCAATCACCCCTGTGTATGATAACCCTCCTATCATGATGAACAAGCCTGTCAGTAACGCTAAGGTGAAGAAATCAATGTTGAGGAAATGATCTTTACTTGCTTTTAATGATTTTGTTTTAAATACATCAACGAGTAATCCAAACCCAAAGAGCCCTAATGGAATGGCTCCACTTGACCAATCAGGCGAATTGGGAATGAGGGAATTAAGTATGAGTAGCGCCATCATGGCAATCATCAAGAACGAAGGAAAATAACTATGAATCTTCGCTCTTTCAAGTGTAGTGACGGGTTGTTTGTATGATTTAAACATGAAACTTAATAAGATTGCCGCCCCAAGGGTTCCCGTTTGCACAATCCAAAACAAACCTAGCTTTCCATCAAGAAAGAAGAAATCAAAGAACGATAAATTGGCATATCCACCCAATAAGATGGAGGTTGTGTCTCCTACTAAAGTAGCTGCCCCTTGTAGATTGGAGAAAATCGCAACGGAAATCAACCCAATGACTGGAGACATGTTAATCTTTTTAGAAAAAGATAACACTAAAGGCGCAATCATCAATACCGTAGCCACATTATCCACAAAAGCCGATATCAGCCCCGCAAACACACTTAAGGCCACCAATGTCCAACGCACATTGGGCATTTTTTCAATAAGCAAATCTGCTAATAAAGCTGGCATATTGGATTCGATGAACATGGAAACCAGTCCCATGGTTCCCGCCAACATCATCAACGCATTCCATTGAATGGCCGAAGGAACATTGTTAAGGGGAATTAAACCGAGTACCACAAACACTAAAGCAAACCCTAAGGCAATGTGAGCCCGCTTCTTTGGAAACAAAAAAAGTAAGATGTAGTTAATAATAAATAAACCGATGGCTAACAGTGCACTCATGCATCCTCCAATGGGTTAAAGAAAAGACTTTTACCCTAAGTGTAAAAGTCTTGCGTGTCTTTCGATCAATGGACCGGGCCTAAAGCCGTGATGACGATCTCATTGCCAGTGCATGGCACTGGTGCTACTCCCTAATACACGATGATTATAGGGTCTACCTATTTAAATGTCAATGATTTACCAAGCATTCATGACTTTCTCTGCAAAACCAAATAAAGAGTCTATCATTAGTACTTCCCCATCATCCAACACCACCTGTCCACTGAAGTATCCAAACACTTGATGTTGATTGGAATAAAGCAGTTTAAAATCGGTATGAGAATGACGATCAAGCACTGGAGTGAATGTCATTTCAAAGCGATGATCATCGCTGGAGAACGTCCAAGGACTAAGGTAATCATCCTTCCCATCAAAGGTTGGGATATGAAACGTAACCAAAGATAACTTGTGTGCTTTCCCTTGATAGAAAATCATGTTTTCACTGGCTTGAGAGGTATCCCCAAAACCATAACCAATGTTGAAGCCAAAGGAATGGTTGTTGTGCAATCCTGATGCACTTCCCCAATACCAGGTGTTCTTATACGACCACACTCCTCGTCCCCAATCCAATACACCAAAGGTATTGGTGGGTTGAAAACGAATGACCTCATGTCCTAAGGACAATGATCCTTCCGCCCTGAAACAATTGATTTTTTGATTGTAGTAGAAGTGGAGTGGTTTATCAAAGGGAGTGGCAATAACCATACTTTCTTTTGAAGGAGAAGAAAGAATGATTCTTCCAACTAAATCTTTTTTATCTTTAAACTGATTTACCCTTAAATCAATGATTCTTAAACCATCTTTATGAATGATTTCAATGTGATAGTCCTTATTCACATAACGAAGATCCCCTTTTGTGGAGGATGACGGGAGGTTTTTCTTCCCTTTGGTCAACCATTGAGTGAATTCCTTGGTTGTGTATGTTTTGTTTTTAAAATCAAACACGGTAATCGCATCCAATCCCATGTAACTGTTGTCAGCCACGGTCATGGCACACCCATAGTCTTCATTGCCTAGGAAATAATAATCCCATTCCTTAATGCGATACCATGGTGCTTTGATCATGCTTCGATCATAACGAAGTGAAAGATGAGTATCATACCCAGCTTCAATGAGGTTGCCTTGAGAATCTAAAAGAGGATGGACAGAAGTTATTTTGTGTTGCATAGTGGTTCCTTTAGTCATGAAGATAGAGGGTAACCATGACCGTGTCATTTGCTCCCTTACCAATAGCTTGTCGAATGGTTTGATTAATGGAAATGATTCGATCACTGTCTTTTCTTGGGGCAAGGTTGATGTTATTGACCTCATATCCATCAATGGTGCCTGAAACTTTCCACCGTCCCCATTGACCTTTAAGCTCTTGCGTATTGGGAATAATCAAATGATACGTCCATGCGCCAAAACCCCATTTGTATTGAAGTATTAGAGGTTCATTGTCAAGTAATAGTTCCATCATTTCCTCCACAGTGTTTAGGATATCATACCTTGAAAGTCAAAAAAAATCAAAGCATGATGGATGATCACCTCGCTTTGATTGAATTAAATTTTAACTATACTCAAAATCAATGATTACTCTTTGACTTGCATCTTAAGCACTTCAAATCCCACTTTATTAATGGCTGCTTTCATGGCATCTACATTGACTTGAGTCTCATCAAAGGATAGTTTGACTTTACTGGCATTGAATAACACCGATATACTCTCTTTATCGATACCTGAAATAGATTTAAGTGCTCCTTCAATTTTCATTGAACATGAAGGACATACTAAGGTTTCAAGTTGTAATACGGCTTTTTTCATGATTTTACTCCTTTTTGATAATTTAATAATCTCATCCCATTCACAATCACCACCAAGATACTGAGTTCATGCACAAGCATGCCTATCGACATGTTCATCCATTCACTTAAGAAAACATTGGCAAGCAGGAAGAGAACCACCCCAATCGCAATCACGATGTTTTGAGTCATGTTGCTCATCATGGCTTTGCTTAAGCCAATCGCATGCACCAAATGTTTGAAATCCGATTTCATCAAGACCACATCTGAGGTTTCAATCGCCACATCCGTTCCACTTCCCATCGCTATCCCAATATCAGCTAACGCAAGTGAAGGACTATCATTGATACCATCCCCCACAAAAGCAATCTTCTTTCCTTGATTTTGAAGGTGTTGAATGAAAACTGATTTATCTTGTGGCAACATCGAAGCATGTGCTTCATCAAGTCCAAGTTCTTGTGCAACACGTTGAACACTGTGCTCATGATCTCCAGATAGAAGAATGAGTGACTTAATTCCACTTCTTCTGAGTTGAATCAAATCTTCTTTCACATGAGGACGAAGGGGATCTTGTAGTCCAAACATGGCTTTGAGCTGTTGATCAATGGCGACCAAGACGATGGATGAACCTTGTGATTGTAGATGTTCTAGGGTTTGTTGCTGGGATGGTGTAAAGTTGACATTGAATCGAGTCATGCATGCCATATTACCAATGATAACCGTAATGTCATTCACCTGAGCGACCAAACCTTCACCTCGAATCACTTCCATGGAGTGTACAGGTAGCACTGCAGCATCCTTCATGTGATTGATCAATGCCTGAGCTAAAGGATGATTGGATTCTCTTTCAATGGAAACAATCAAGGATTGAAGCAATTGTTCATCGTCATCATAAGTATAATCTTCAATCACTTCAGGTTGACCTTGTGTAAGGGTGCCTGTTTTATCAAAGACGACGGTATCCACTTGACTTAAGGTTTGTACCACTTCACTGCCTTTAAAGAGAACCCCATGTTGAGCTCCGTTACCAATCCCTGCAACGGCAGACACTGGAACCCCAATGACGAGTGCTCCAGGACATCCCAAAACCAAGATAATGATGGCTGTTTCGATGTCTTGGGTCAACAACCACACTAATAAGGAAAGAAGTAAAACCAGTGGTGTATAAATACGTGAGAAGCGATCAATGAAGCGTTGGGTGGTTGTTTTGGAATCTTGTGCTTCTTCCACCAGTTCAATGATCTTTCCAAAAGTGGTGTCTTCTCCCACACGTTGTGTTTGAATGGTGAGCGTACCATTATCAAGAATGGTTCCCGCATACACCCAATCACCTGATGTTTTAGAAACTGGCATGGATTCACCGCTGATGGATGCTTCGTTGACCACACCACTTCCTGATATCACAATGCCATCCACTGGGATGTTGGATCCTGTTTTAACTAAACATAGGTCATTGAGCTCTATCTCATCAACACTGACTTCCTCAAAACTTTGATTGTCCTTGATTCTTAAAGCAGTGAGTGGAGCTAAACTGAGTAAACTTTGAATGGCTTTGCGAGTTGTATTAAGGGTTTTTGCCTCTAAGAAGGATCCAAAGAGAAACAAGAAAGTCACTATGGCCGATTCTTGGTACTCTTGAATCAAAAAGGCAGCAATGACAGCGACAGTAACCAAGACCTCAATGCTTATCACTTTGACCTTTAGTGCTTGAATAGCTTGTAACGCAATGGGTAAAACCCCAAGCATGGATGCAATGATTAAGGCAAACGTAAAGAGCTCATCGTTTTTAAATAAGAATGAGGAAGCATAAGCAACCAGAATGAGTGTTCCACTGATGAAGGTGATGGTGTTTTTGTGTTTAAAAATCAACGCTTGAATCTTATTCACGATACGTTCCATTCGCTTGATCCAACTCTTTTAACATCACATACACCGCTTCATAGGTTTCACACACATCATCTGGAACACGGTAATGATCACTAACCTCTTGTAAGGCATGAAATACCTCATTAAGTGAAGTGCCTTCATTTTCAATCACATGATGATCAAGTTGATTAAAGAGGGCTTTCACATCATGAAACTCAGGATGATGATCACCATGAACACGATCCGCCACAGGGACGATTTGTCTTAAACGTTGTATACGAGAATAAAAAACATCAAGGAATGATTGATTCATACTTTGTCCTCCTGACATGGGTTCTACTAAGACAAGTATAATGGACACTGACAATCATTTCCTTGATGTACATCAAGTTTTATTGAAAAGATAAAGATTCTAAATCAAGAAGTTCAATGTGCTTGTTGGAATGTTGTTTGATAAGGTGAGCATCTTCAAACTCAAACAAGGTACGACTCAGCGTTTCAGGTGTGGTTCCTAAATAAGAAGCTAAATCTTTCTTACTAAGATCTAAATGCACATGATGGAATTCATCCATGGTTTCAAGCAAATACATGCTCAAACGTTTATTCACACTTTCATTGACTAAACGTGTGTTGTTCCTTTCCATTTCTTCCAAACGTTGTGCAAAGGTGGTGAGCATTTTAACTGCAATTTGAGGATAAAGATTCATGAGTTCTTGCAAGTCTTCTCGTCGTATCTTACAAATGGTGGTATCCACCATGGCGGTTGCAAAATCTTCATGATGACTTTCTTTAAACAGAGCCATCTCTCCTGTAAATTCACCAGGAGTAAGGATACGAATCAGATGTTGCTTCCCATTGTCCGAGAGACGATCAATACGAATGCGCCCTTCATTCACAATGAGTAAACCATCACTCATTTGATTGGCTTGGTAAATGCTTTCACCTTTTTTGTAATGTATGGATTGCACTTTATGATGCACTTCATGTTGAGACAAAACATCCAGATGAGCAAAGATAGGAACACGCGAAACACAACTTGATTCATTTAAGCTGTGGCATGAGCAGTGATGACATGTTTTTTCTTGCATAGAACCTCCAACACTTCTATACCTATACAATACACTGAATAGCACTTCATTTCAAAAGAAGCGTTAAAAAACTACCTTAATAAGAAGGTAGTTCATACACTATTTCGC
>DAIDML010000050.1 GCA_027449005.1 Erysipelotrichaceae bacterium
AGGATACTCAAGACACCCAAGTTCGCTCTTTCGTTTTCTTCGTAAACAGGGTTATTATACCCAACCCACACCAAGCAAGAAACCTTACAAGGCTAAACCCTATAACACTCCTAAAACGATTGGAATTAAATGGCAATGTGATGTGAAGTATGTACCAAAACAGTGCAAATCACCGATACTACTTCATGATCAGAAGTATTATCAATACACCATGATTGATGAAGCTTCTAGAGAAAGATTTATCTATCACTATGATGAACACTCTAGCTACTCTAGCGTTGATTTTGTACAACGAGCTATTGCTTACTTTGGTTATCAACCTTATCTTATTCAAACTGATAATGGTTTTGAATTCACCCACACTTCCATGACAGAGCGAATTCATCCATTTGATATTCTACTTGATCACCTTGGTATTAAACATAAATTGATTCGTCCAAGAACTCCTAGACACAATGGTAAAGTGGAGCGTTCACATCGAAATGATAACGCTCGATTCTATCAGCATCTTAAGTTTTACTCATTGGAAGATTTACGTGAACAAGCAAAGCGTTACCTCTCTCGTTCAAACAACATACCCATGGCGACTCTTGGTTATCGTACCCCTCTTGAGATGAGACAAAAACTACTTAACCAATTTAAATACTATTTTACATGATGAGTCTTTTATTTCTTAGTTTCTGGTCTCACATCATTTACAAGTGTACAATTGTGAGCGTTTACAGACTTCACATACATTGACAATAATCTCATTCTCTTGCACAATAAAGGACGGAGAACAATTATGAACAAAAGTGCAATATACCATACCAATTCAACTCAAATGCAATGTGTGTTATCCAATCGTGATGTCACACTTAAACTCTTTACCGGCAAAGACATTATCAAAGCCCACTGTGTTTATGGAGACCCTCATGCATGGGTTAAGAAAGGGGATGTGCATCGCTGGGATCATGCCATTTCAGAGATGGAAAAAGTAGGTGAAACCCCGACTCATTTTGTCTATCAAGTGACATTCACACCACACAACTATCGAGTTAAATACCATTTTATTGTGTTTGATGAACATGAATGCATGCAATTTGGAGAAGATGGGTTTACCCCAATGAGTGAAGAGGTGGGACTGTGGAATAACTTCTTTATTCCTTATGTCCATGCTTCCATGGCTGTTTCATCACCGACTTGGGTGAAAGACACCATTTGGTATCAAATCTTCCCTGATCGTTTCCACAATGGTGATACCACCAATGATCCAGATGTGATTGTGGATTGGGTGAAGGGTGAAGTATCCAATCGTGTTTCATTTGGAGGAGACCTTAAAGGAATTACACTAAAGCTGGACTACTTGAAACAACTTGGGTTTAATGGACTCTACTTAACCCCTATTTTCACTTCCCCCACTGCCCACAAATATGACACAATTGACTACTTTGATATTGATCCTTGGTTTGGAAGTAAGGAAGATTTCAAACAACTTGTAAGTGAAGCTCACTCTCGTGGTATCAAGATCATGTTAGATGCGGTCTTTAATCATACGGGAAAACATTTCTTTGCGTTTAAGGATGTCATTGAACATAAAGAGCAATCTAAATACAAAGACTGGTTTCATATCACTTCATTTGAACCATTCACATATGAAACCTTTGCTAGTGCTAAAAACATGCCTAAAATCAACATGCTCAACCCAGAAGCACGTGATTACTTTGTGTCTGTTGCAACGTATTGGGTGAAAGAATTCAACATTGATGGATGGCGATTTGATGTGGCCAATGAGATTGACATGGGCTTTCTTAAGGAAGTGCATCAAGCCACACGCGCTCTTAATCCAAATCTCTATTTATTAGGTGAGATTTGGCATGATGCCACCCCTTGGCTTAATAATGATGTGTTTGACGGCGTGATGAATTATCCAACAGGACGTGCTATCCTTGATTTTGCATCTGGACACATTGATGCAGTCACCTTCTCACAGCGTTACACCAAAACCCAACACATGGTGCATC
>DAIDML010000051.1 GCA_027449005.1 Erysipelotrichaceae bacterium
TTGTACCCCCCCCTTTTCTTGTGGTAAATGTTAGTATTTTTACCCCATTGAAACAATAGTAGTTTATAGAATGAAAATTGTCAATCAATGGATATTTGCGATTTTTTGCTATTTCAAATTACAGATAATTGATGGTAAATAATAGTTTAAGTAATGGCTATTTTCAAAAATGCTCATCATTTAATTTGATATATATGCTCATTTAATGCATACAGAGCTAAGTTGGAAAGTGAATAATGGTGCAATATTTCATTCACTAAAAAAACTCAGTGATGTTTTTCAACCACTGAGTATTAATCAATATTTCTGATTCACAAATGGCCGGAATCGATTCACTGCCTTATTAATCTAAAACACTTAAGACCGTTGGATGATAGGAGTCAAGAATGAATGATTTGATTTTTGCAGAATTAAGCACTTGAATTAAGGCTAATGTTTTAGGATCATTTTCTTTCCCTTCTTTAACGACCAATCCATTGGCGAAGGTTTGTGCGGACAAGGATTCTTTGGATTCTGTGGTTAAGACAGAAGGTGCTATGTTTGCGCTTAACGCATAGTTACCATTAATGATCGCAAAGTCAACATCTTGAAGTAATGTGGTAAGCAGTGCACTCTCCACTTCCACAAAGGAAAGGGAGTAAGGGTTATCCACGATATCAAGGGGTGTCGCAAGTTCTTCTTTTCCAGAAGCAATCGTAATGAGTTCTAAATCAGCCAATAAACGCAAGGCACGTGCTTCATTGGTAGGATCATTGGGAATCGCAATGCTTGCACCACCTTTTTTAAGTCCTTCAAGTGTGCTCTCTTTTCCAGGGTACAATCCTAAAGGTTCAAAGTGAATGCCTAAGACAAAGGATAGTTTGGTGCCATTTTCAGAATTAAACTTAGTAAGATAAGGACGATGTTGGAAGTAGTTTGCATCCAAATCACCAGCATCAAGAGCAGTGTTAGGAAGAATGTAGTCGGTAAACTCAACCACTTCTAAAGTGTAACCTAATGCGGCTAAGTCTTCTTTAACTGTTTCTAGGATTTGAGCATGAGGTGTAGGAGAAGCTCCTACACGGATGGTTTTGTCATCACTTGCACTTGGGGTGCAACCGATAAGGGAGATAGAGAGTAAAACTAAGAGTGATATAACAATGGTTTTTTTCATGAGTGTCTTTCTAGCGATGATCGATCGCTTGGGTGAGGGTATTAAAACAAAGTTGAATGATTTGAACTAACGCAATTAAGATAATGATGGTCATGATCATGACATCACTTTGATATCGATGCAAGCCATAACGAATCGCAACATCCCCCAATCCACCACCACCCACAGCACCAGCCATGGCTGAGTAGCCCACCAATGTAATCATGGTTAAGGCGATGTTTTGGATCAAAGAGGGTAGTGCTTCCACTAACACAACTTTAAGGATAATTTGTGTGGGAGTGGCTCCCATGGTTTGCGTTGCCTTGATGAGGTAAGGATCAACACCATTGAATGAAGATTCTATGAGTCGTGCCACAAAAGGGAAGGCTCCAATGACTAAAGCGACAATGGAAGCATTCACTCCAAAGGATCGACCCACAATAAGACGTGTTAAAGGAAACAAAGCAATAATAAGAATAATGAAAGGGATAGAGCGAATCATATTAATGAGGGTGGATAAGCTGTGATACACCACTTTATTTGGTTTCAATCCTTGATCTTGAGTTAAGAATAAAAGTGTTCCTAATGGCAGACCCAAGATAAACGCAAATAAAGTGCCAAACCCAATCATTTTTAACGTATCCAATAAGGCATTCAGTAGTAATGTATTCATCGTCCCTCACTAGCGCTTAGAATTAAGCGGGTTTGTGGATGCTGTGGTGAGTTAAAGACCTCACTGACCTTTCCTTCTTCCACAAACGCTCCTTCATGCATCACAATCACGCGATCACATAATCGTTTGATCACATGCATATCATGGGTAATCACTAATAAGGTCACATTGGTTTGTGCATGAACATTGTCCAAACACTGTAGAATGGATGCTGTGGTCAGAGGATCTAAGGCACTGGTGGGTTCATCACATAATAACACTTCAGGTTGTGTGATTAAGGCACGAGCAATCCCTACACGTTGTTTTTGCCCACCCGATAATGTATTAGGGTAAGCAAGGGCTTTATCACTTAATCCCACAAGATTTAAAACGTGGTCTACCTTAGAATCGATTTCTTTTGAAGTGCTTTTATCCAACGTAAAAGGAAATGCAATGTTGTCTTTGACATTCTTTTGTGAAATCAAATGCACTCCTTGAAATACGAATCCAAGGCGCTTACGCATTCGAAGTAAATCCTTGCCTTTTAAGGTCAATAGATCCACATCATCGATGACCAAGGAACCACTATCGGGTCTTTCCTGCATGGATAAAAGCTTAAGTAGGGTTGATTTACCAGCTCCACTTAATCCTATGATTCCAACCTTTTCACCTTTTTGAATGGTTGCACTTACACTTGAGACAGCCACGAGTGTGGATTTGTCTTGGGTAAACGATTTAGACAGTTTTTCTAGTTTAAACATAATTTCCTCCAAGCAAAATAAAACGCGCCCATCCAATCAAGGACGAGCGCGCTCGTGGTACCACCTTAGTTTATCTGAATCATCAGACCTCACATCATTCCAGTCGAATGACACATGATGTAACGATCATGACTCGTTTAAGTTTACTGTGAGTTCAACCTAACTCTTCAAGGCCATTAGATTAATCAATACTCGGTTTGTTTACACCATCCACAAACTCTCTGAACTGATTGAGTTAATCCTCTTCTTGTCAACGATTTTCAATGATATGAATTTTATCATAAATTGAGTGGGTGTCAATATGATTTTGTACTATTTTATTAATTTTTTTGTTTAGTAATAGTAAACAAAGCACAATGGTTCTTTTTTACTTTAGTGTAAGGGGTGTGAACCCATGAATTATGATAAAATGAGACTATCATTTGAGCTAATATAAGATTCATGGAGATTTAAAATGAGTAAGCAAGTCATGATTGTGTTTGGGTTAGTGCTGCTATTGAATGGATGTGTTATACCCAACCCAACACCCCTTGTGGGTGAGCGTTTTCCCATTAGCTTACAACAATGCATCGATGGTGATACCGCTCGATTTGAATCAATTGGACGGGTTCGCTTTCTTTACATTGACACTCCTGAAGTGTACCCTGAAATGGAACTTTTAGGACAAGAAGCAGCTGATTTCACATGCCAACTTCTTGAAAATGCCAATACCATCTTTATTGAGTATGATGGAGCGAGAGAAGATCAATATGGTCGTACTTTAGGGTGGATTTGGGTGGATGATGTGTTGCTTCAAGAAGTCATTACACAAGCGGGTTATGTTGATTACTTCTTTGAGTATGAGAATGTCAAATACAAACAACGCATCATTAAGGCATACAATGAAGCTAAGAAAAATAAAGTAGGACTCTTTAAATAAAACATCCCTAGGTTTACCTAGGGATGTTTGCTTATCCAAGCAGTGATTTAAGTTGCTCTGCAATGATTTTCGCAGCACGACGTGGGCTAATGCGGGTAAAGACATTCAGCATCTTCGAATCATTTCCAGCATACACTTGATATTGATTGGTTTCCATGCCATTGACGATGAGTTCAGCTGCTTGTTCTGGTGTTAAGGTTTTCACTTGTGATTTAGAATTAGCAACTTTCTCCATCATCTTAGATGTATCTACGCCTGAATTGCCCGTAATGTTAGTGCTGACGCCTCCTGGGAACACGACAGTTACTCCCACTTTGGTTTCTTGAAGTTCAGAGTGAAGCCCTTCACTCAGTAGTTTAACGGCGGCTTTGGATGCACCATAAATGGTTTGACCAGGCACGGGAATGAATCCTCCCATGGATGAAATGTTCACAATATGTCCTTCAGGTCGTTTGAGAAGGTGAGGCATAAAGGATTTCACCATGTACAATGTTCCATAAAAGTTGACCTGCATGACACGTTCAATGCGATCATAATCCAATTGTTCCACTTTAATGAATGGGTGAATGATACCTGCCACATTGAAAATCGCATCCACTTGACCAAAAGCTTCAATGACTTTGGAAGGTAATGCTTCGACTTGTTCTTTATCTGCAACACTTATTGCCGCAAACTTAAATGATTCAGGATGAGTGAGGGCTAAGGTTTCTTGAAGGCGTTCTTCGCTCAAGTCTACCCCAAAGACTCTTGCACCTTTAGAAATCAAGTTAAGCGTTACAGCACGACCAATCCCATTCCCTGCTCCTGTGACTACAATGACTTTCTTGTTTGCTTTTATAGTCCTCCATGGCGCGTGTTAGCGCTTACTTTCGTTTATTTTATCATAAAATGATAAAAAAATAATCTTGAATGACTTCAAGATTACTGTTTCCAACGATAAAATTCGCTGTCTTTTTCAAGATCAATGGTTGATTCTTCTTCCTCATCTAACACAAAGAGGGTTGCTTCATACATGATTTGAAAGTCTTCCAAACTAAGTTTTGCATGATAATTCAAAGACGATACCATCACATGATCACCACTCTGCTTGACAAGAATGGAAGGTTGATGAATGCTTTTAAATCGATAGCCTTCTTTTAGATAAGGAAGGATGTGTTGAAGTTGAAATGGTTGCATTAACTCGCATCCAATAAGGCATCTCTCATGGATGAGGGGTGCTCTTTAAGGGTGTAATGTTCTAAGTTTTTCATTGCGATAATAAAGAAGATAAAAGTGAGTGTCGCTGAGATCACATCCGCAAAGGGAGCTGCATACAATAGTCCTTGTAGTCCAAAGTATTGAGGAAAGATTAAGACTGCAGGAAGCAGGATGATGACTTGTCGAGTTAAGGTAAGAAACATGGCTGTTTTCGCTCGTCCGATGGCTTGAAAGAAGTTTGATGCAATGATCTGAAACCCAACCAAAGGAAGAAGCAAGAACCAAGAGCGAATGGCCATAATACTAAAGCTCATTAAGGCTTCTTCGCGATTAAAGATACCAACAAGAACACCAGGGACTAGACGAGTAATGATATAGCCAACACTGACAATGAGAGTAGCATAAGTGATGCCTAACTTAACCGTTTCACGAACACGATCATATTGTTTTGCGCCAAAGTTATAGGAGATAATCGGTTGAATACCTTGGTTAAGACCAATGATGGGTAAAATCATGAAGGTTTGAATGGAGTTAATGATACCCATGCCAGACACCGCAATGTCACCACCATACGCAAACAAAGTACGGTTGATGAAAGTATTCAACACACTCGCAGCCAATTGTAAGCTAAAACCAGGCAGACCTAAACTCAAGATGGTAGGAATGATGAGGGGATGAGGTTTGATTTCTTTAAGTTTTAAAGGAATATTGGCTTTACCATGAAGGAAGTAAGAAGCTACCCATAAGGCAGAAATGGCTTGGGCAATAATGGTCGCATACGCTGCTCCCGCAATCCCCATATTGAAACCAAAGATGAAGATAGGGTCCAAGATAATGTTGGTTACTGCTCCTAAAAGCATGGTCATCATGGCCATTTTAGGACGTCCATCAGCACGAATAAAGTTATTCATAGCTAAGGCAATCATTTGAAAGGTCGTTCCAAAAAAGATAATCCCCATGTAGTCTTTCGCAAAAGGTAAAATCACTTCAGAGGCACCAAAGATTAAAAGTATATCATCCAGAAACACGAGTCCTAAAACAGAGATAATCAGTCCTACAACCACCACAAGGAAAAATGAGGTTGCTAAAGCATCTTTCGCATCCTTTGGTTTGTTTTGACCTAAACGAATGGAAAATAAGGTTGCTCCCCCAATCCCAAACAACACCCCAACAGCTAAGACAATCAGCATAATTGGGAAAGCAATGGTTAAAGCAGCCAATCCATTGGCACCTAAATCTGGTGCATTACCAATGTAGATGCGATCGACGATATTGTAGAGAGCATTGATGATCATCCCTACCATTGCGGGAATGGAGAAACGCCAAATCAGTGCGCTAATTTTATGATCTTTAAGTTGATGAATTTGATCCATGATATACCTGCTTTACATATTTGAACATTATACACCCATTAAAGTGAGATATCTATGAATAGGTGAGGAATCTAAGATAAAATGTACTATTCTAGTTTGATGAAATCAACATGAACACTCATGTTTTGGGATATTATCATTAAGAAGTATGTTTCGATAGGCATTTGATATCATTTATGCTATCATATTGATAGGTGAAGGGGAGTCTTTGAATGAAAGAAGTAAGATTTTTTGAAAATGAAGTAGGAGAATCAGAACTCTGGAATCATTTGGAAATGCTGAGACTAAGTTCTGTTTCAAATAAAGATCATCGAATTCAATACAATCAAATCATGTTCTATATTGAGTTACTTCAAAACAGGGGAACAAACTTACCTAATACGATTGTTAGACATATTGAAGATGATATCTATGAGTTAAGACCTGGTGTTAACCGTGTAATATTTTTCTACTTCAAAGAGAATGTCTATGTACTGTTGCATATATTTAAGAAATCATCCCAAAAAAAAATTTAATGAGATCGCAAAGGCAAGAAAACGAAGGGACATGTACCTTATAAAAGAAAGGAAATAACATTCATGAAAACGTGGAATCAATACAAAGATTATGTGAAGTCAGTAGACAATAACACAAAAAAAGAAATTGAGGAGCTTGAAATATTCGCAAGTATCGTAAGTGAGATGATTGCACGACGACATTTCCTTGGATTGACACAAAGAGATCTATCTACACTGTGTGGAATTCCTCAATCCTCCCTAGCACGTATTGAGACATTCAGGATTGTGCCCAAAATTGATACACTACTAAAAATAATGAAACCTTTAGGACTGAAACTCTCTGTAATCAACTCTGAACAAGCTTAAACAATAAGACATGCTAACTAGGCATGTCTTATTTTCAATAATTGTTAAGAATAGAATTAAAGATTCATTGAGTCATCTTTCTCAGTCTAATCCAATCTTTTTAAGCAAATGCTGAAGAAGGCTTTCCTCATGAGGTGTTAATCGATCAAGTCTTACCCGTTGTGCTGAGACATGCTTTTCATACACTTCACTCATCATATTTTGTCCACGTTGTGTTAAGGAACAGAGGCGAATGCGTTTGTCTTTTTCATCATGATTGATATCAATGATGCCTTTTTCTTTCAGTTGTTCAATCACGTAGCTCAATGAAGAACTTGCTATCAACACCTTGCTTTGTAGCTGAGCGACACTCAAAGCTCCTTTGTGATAGAGAGCTTCACAAGCCATGAATGAGGAGAGAGAAAGACCTAACTCATTCACTTGATGAGCGATCTCTTGGGTTAAGGTGTTGGTCGCTCTAAAAAGGATAGTGATGGTTTTTAAGTCAGTCATAGTATTCTTTTTCAAACGATTTGTTGCTTCGTGTGGTATCAAAATGGCGCACTTGTCTTTCAATCAGTTCACGTTGTGATCTAAAACGTGGAGGTAAGGCTAAGGTTTCTCCTAAAATCGTGATGTCTTCCTCATCATCAATGAATCCAGGTCCTTCCGTCGCAAACTCAAAGAGAATGTGTGGATACAAACGAGTGTACAGTGATTTAAAGTAAAAGCGATCAACAAATCCAGAGTGACCTGCATTAAAACTGTTGAGACGATTAATCCAAGCATCCAGATGAGCTTTATCTTCAATTCTAAAGGCGACATGATGCACCGCACCAAAGCCTTGGTAAGCTTGTCTTAGCAGTGGTTGATAATCAAGAATAACACTCGCACCATTACCACCATCTCCCATTTCAATGAGCGTGTAATGATCATCACTTCCCACTACTCGCATCATCATCACTTCTTCAAGAATAGAAATCATGCGTTTTAAATCACTGACTCTAAAAAAGATAGGTCCAAGTCCTGTGATGCCATATTCATTAGGAACAGGTCCAAGTAACCATGGTGTTCCACTCTTAATGCCTTGATCATGCTCATCAGACACCAAAGCATAGTCTTGATCATCAAAGTCACTGAAAAAGATCATTTTTTTACCAAATAAAGTTTTAATGGGTTCGTGTTTCACCTTGTAATGATTAAAACGTTTGATCCAATACTCTAAAGCGGCGTCATTAGGGACTCTAAATCCAGTTCGAGAAATCTCATTGGTTCCTTTTAATCCTTTGTTCATGCCAGGGAAATCAAAGAAGGTCATGTCAGTTCCTGCGCTGCCTTCATTGTCCGCAAAAAAGAGATGATAGGTATGGATATCATCTTGATTGATGGTTTTCTTAACCAATCGCATGCCTAATACATAAGTAAAAAATTCATAATTTCTTTCAGCACTGCTTGTGATGGCAGTCACATGGTGTATTCCTAACAGTTGTTTCATAATTGTTCTCCTTAAGATAACCCTATATTATTTCGAATTCGAAATAATTTCAACCAACATGCCCAAAAAAAGAAATGAGTGACTCATTTCTTGATTTTCATTAATGGGTGAGCAAGAATAGCAGCTTTGGCTTGATCAATATCATTGAATGGAATGCGTTGATCTTTAATGACTTGATAATTTTCATCCCCTTTACCTAAGATTAAAATACAATCATCATGGGTTGCCATGAGGATGGCACGATGTATGGCTTCAGAACGATCAAGAATGACTTGAACATTCTTTTGTGTGACATCACGCATCATCATGGTTGCAATATCCATGGGATCTTCAAAGCGAGGGTCTTCACTGGTAATGACCACCACATCGGCTTCATCACTTAATATCTTACCCATGGTTGGACGTTTATCATGATCGCGTCCGCCAGCACTGGCGGCCACCACAATTAATCGATTCATTTTTAATGCTTTCATGTATTTAAATAAGGAAAGATAACCATTGGGAGTATGAGCATAATCCACCAATACTTTAAAGGGTTGTCCAAGTTCTACACGTTGTAAGCGACCTGAAACATTCAGATCTCTTAGTTTGGTGTACACACATTCATAGGCATACCCTAAAGCATGAATAGCTCCAAAGGTTGCGGCTAGATTATAAGCATTGAATTCACCTAGTAAGTTGGTGGTGAGTGTTTTAGTTTTACCAAGATGATGGATGGTAAAAGAAGTATGATCATGATGAACCATGATGTTGGATAAGCGAATATCTGCTGATTCACTTTGTCCATACGTGATGACCTTGCATCGACATAAGTCTTTAAATGCTTGACCATAAGGGTCATCAATGTTGATGATGGCTGTTCCTGTTGTTTTGGTTTGCTTAAACAACATCGCTTTCGCATCAAAATAGTTTTCCATCGTTTTATGAGTATTAAAATGCTCCGGTGTTAGGTTAGAGAAAATTGACACATCAAACTCTAAACCTTCCACTCTTCCATAATGAAGGCCTTCTGAACCTGCTTCCATGATCGCAATACTGTCACCTTTTATCATGAAGGTATGAAGTAAACGATACAAATGTTCAATGGCTGGAGTGGTGTTTTTTGTGGGTTCCGCATAATTTGGGCTAAAAGCCCCATTGGTACCAATGACGGCCGCAGAAGTTAAATGATTGAGGAAAGATCCTAAGATTGTGGAGATTGTTGTCTTTCCATCTGTCCCTGTCACACCCACTAATCGAAGTTGCTCATGGGGATACACCTTTTTAACCAGTTCTACCAATGTCTCATTAGGATTTGCCACTTTATATACAGGTAAAGGTGTGTTGACATCTTTTGAGACAATGGCTCCTGCCGCATTGGCTAACGCAGCTTGGGGAAGAAAATCATGACGATCCACACTGACTCCTTGAATACAGACAAACAAATCATGAGGTTGAATCTCATTGGAACTGGTCTTCACATCCATGAATTCAATGGATGGAGCATCTGGGAAATAATCAGAAAGGTTACGATTCATGTGTTTTCTCCTTCACAAGGTGAACGATATGATCTAACAAGGCGATCATCTGATTAAAGTCTTGATTGTTGGTGTCCAATCTTGGGTTGTATTCAACCACATCCATGCCTACACACTGATATTCACTGATTAACATGGTTAGGATGGCTTTAACCTCATCAAGTTGAAGTCCAAGTCCTGTCGTATACGCTTGATCCATGTTCACATTCACGGAGTAAAACACCTCAGGATGAAGCACATCTAAATCAAAACTCACATAAAGTGCTTTGGTTTTGATGTGAGAACGTATCCAATTCAGTGTTGCATGAATGCCTATGGATTGAATCACAGAAGCTTTCAAATGAGCTATGCCTTGGTTTTGAATGTGATTCATCTCTGATTCTTCATAAGAATTAAGCCCGACATAAATCATATGTTGGGGTAATAGGGAAGAGGAATTAATCTTAAGGGGTTCATCACATAAATCTTGAAGGATAGCACAAGGCATACCGTGAATATGCTTTGAAGGAGAGGTGTGTTGGGTGTGTGTGTCCGCGTGGGCATCAAGCCAAAGAATGGTCACATCATCTGGATACGATTCCATCGCAGCCCACGATCCCCCTATCCCACAGGTGTGATCACCTCCAAAGGATAAAGGGAAATCATGTTCTAGAAGAATCGATAAAACCACATCATGATGGTGTTTAACCGCATTCATGATGGTGTTGTCATTGGGTAAGGTGGAATCTGATACTTGAGTAATGGGAATAGAGTGGGTTTTAATTTGATGGTGTTCACACCACTGACTTGAACGCAGTGCTTCACTGGCTTCATCAGCTCCAGGAGTGTTACAACCATACTTCATTGGAAAATGGATAAGTTGAATGTTCATAATAACCTCATAACCATTTTACCATTTTATTAAGAGTGTGATTGAATCAATTTCGTTGATAATATTCGAGTCTGAGTGCACAGACTCATGTTTGAAGAAACATCCTATGATACAATGACTTCAAGGAGGTATGTCAATGAGTAAACGTATCTTAACGATTGTATCTGCAGACTACGATGATTTAGAATGCCATTATCCGATTTTAAGACTCACTGAAGAGGGGTACACCATCCATGTGGCTGCCGCAACCCTCAACAAAGTGAATGGGAAGTATGGACTTTCCATTCAACCTGATCTCACCTTTGATCAAGTGGATATTCGTAATTACGATGCCTTATTGATTCCGGGAGGGTGGGCACCTGATCAGCTTCGTCGTTTTGATCAAGTCTTGGATTTTGTGAAGTTCATGGAAGCCAATCAACGTGTGATTGGTCAAATCTGTCATGCGGGATGGGTATGTTCATCCGCAGATATCCTTAAAGGAAAAACCGTCACTTCAACCCCAGGTATCAAGCATGATCTCATGCATGCGGGAGCCACGTGGGTGGATCAGCCGGTGGTGGTGGATGGACATTTAGTCTCAGGACGTCGACCAGCAGATTTACCGTATTATGTGAAAGCCATCATTGAAGTATTAAATCAAAAGTAGCGTGTCGAAAGACACGTTTTCTTTTGGTGTTAGTCTTTTTATCCTTAATGTGGAAAAAAATGTGACACACCCATTAGGTAACTTGTGGAAACCTTTGGTACAATGAAGGTGATCAAGGTTGGTACATTCAAAGGAGCGCCATGAATCGTAAAGAGGAAGTCGTTAAAATCATCTTACAAGCCAATGATTTTGTGAGTGTGGAAACAATCGCAAAGCACTGTAAGACTTCAACGAAAACCATTCGTAATGATTTACTGTTTCTTGAACCACTCATTGAGCAACATCATGTGAGATTGGTTCGTAAACCTGGTGTTGGTGTTTTTCTTGAAGGAGATTTCTTTGATAAACAACAACTACTCAATACACTCAAACAACCTTCCCCCCACTTCACCCTAACTCCTGAACAACGTCGCCAACATTTGTTGCAATCCTTGCTTCTTAATAAATCATCACAACGCATGAAGGATTTAGAACTCGATTATTATGTGTCACGAGCCACCATCCATGCGGACATCGCCACACTTAATGAATCGCTCAAAGCCTTTCAATGTGAGATTGTGTTTGATAAGACCCATGGGTTACAACTCATGGGGGATGAAACGCATCAACGTCAAGTGATGGCTCACTTTGGACCACTTGAACCTTTAGTTGAGTATGTTATGGATGGTAGTCAAAAAAGCAAGCAAACCTTCATTGAACGTTTCAATGATGTGCTTAACTTGGATTTCAATGAAATTGAGATGATTGTGAATGAAGCTCAACATCAACTGGGTTACACCTTCTCAACAGAAGCTTCATTGAATTTGATTGTTCATATTGCGATTGCGATTCAGCGAGCAAAACAAGGATTTGATGTTACCTTAAGTGACGACTTATTTAGTGCATTGTCCAGTCAAAAAGAATATGACATTGCGAAAGTGATTGCTCAACGCATTGAAAGACACTTTGATGTCACCTTGTCCTCATCTGAAACCATCTACTTGTGTTTGCATTTCCTTGGAACTAAACGCATCAAAGAACTCCAACTTAAACAGTTATCCATCTCTTCTGATACCCAAGCATTAGAAGATACCATCACACGTTTTATTCGTAAAGTGCAATCTTCCATGGGGCTTTTCTTAGAAAATGATGCAGCTTTATTCAACAGTTTACTACTTCATTTAAAACCAACCATCAATCGTTTGATGTATGGTTTATCTTTACAAAACCCATTGTATGAAGAAATCAAGTTTAATTACTCAAGCATCTACAGTGCTGTTGAACAACACTCTCATCTTTTCAATGAAGTGTATCACATTCATATTCCACCCAATGAGATTGCTTATCTGGTGTTGCATTTTGCGGCAGCTAAGGAGCGCAATGTGACGATGATTCGAACTTTGGTGATGTGTGCGAGTGGTTTAGAGTTTGATGTGTCAATTTTCTCTAACCTAACACCGGAGCATT
>DAIDML010000052.1 GCA_027449005.1 Erysipelotrichaceae bacterium
GCTTCATCATTAATATCCAGATGAGTCACTAGACGCAACCAACCTTGAGTGCTAGGACTCAACAACACATCAAAGTCTCTAGCATCATGTAACCATTGTTTTTCATTATGATGAGGCTGCAATTTAAAATAAACCATATTAATGTCTCGATGAGCAAATTGAACTTCATACCCTGCATCCACTAAATGGTGTGCAATAAGATCCGCATGATGGTGATCCTCTATCAAACGATCAACATGGTGTTCTAGGGCATACAAGCCAGCAGCCGCAAGGATTCCCCCTTGTCTGATACCTCCACCCAACATTTTTCGATAACGACGTGCTTGCGCAATCATGCTCTTTGAACCACAAAGCATGGACCCAATTGGAGCACCTAATCCTTTAGATAAGCAAAACATAAGTGAATCAGCTTGACCTATGACGTGTTTAAGTGGAGCCCGCAAGGCAATGTGGGCATTAAATACTCGTGCTCCATCCATATGCACCTTATATCCATCACTGTGGGCTTGTTGGATAACATCATTCATGTCTTTGATGGAGACAACTCGACCATCACCAAGGGCATTTTCAACCACCACACAACGTGTTTTTGGAAAATGAATGTTATCTACACCACGATACTTATCAAGATCATCTGTTGTGAGATAACCCGCATCATTATGAACCAGTTGAGGATAGACACTTGAAAGCAAACTGATTGCTCCTACTTCGTAACGATTCACATGAGCACTGGCATGCATTAACACACCATCACCTTTTTGTGTATGACACATGATGGCCAATTGATTTCCCATGGTTCCAGACAAGACAAACAATGCATCTTCAAAACCAGTTAAATGTGCCACATGCCGTTCTAGTTGCTTTAAAGTAGGATCATCTTCATACACATCATCACCCACTTCCGCATCCATCATATAAGCTCTCATGGCTTGAGTCGGCTTAGTTACAGTATCACTTCTAAAGTCAAACATAGGGGTCTCCTTAAATTGTTCTTTCTTTTTCATCCAACATTGAGTAAACTACTTGTGAAACGATTTTCGTATGAACTCATTACTCAATTTTCTATTCTTTGCATCCAATGGTAAAGTGCTAATTGCCCTCATTACTTTCATTGTATCACTAGTCTTAACCCTCTGGTTAGGAAAAAAATACCACCTCAATAAACTTCAAATGATGATGTTTGTTTTATTGGTCCTGTTTTGGGCATCCATCAACATCATTCGATCTTATCGTCGTGTGTATGCCATTTCTGATGTGGATGTCGGTGGATTAGGTCTAGATGGCTTAGTCACGGCTTCCATCGTCTCTGCTTATGGATTAATCTCCATCTTTGCACGTTTACCTATTTTTATACTCTCAGATTGGTTTCAATCTCGCAAATGGTTTATTGGGATTGCTTTATGGGCCATCATGCTTACTAGCATTTATGTGGTTGTTCAACCTGATGTCACATCATTGTATTTATCCTCATTAGCTTTAGGACTTGGTGCAAGCATGCTTGCCTTGTTTAATGTGATGTTTTCAGAGACCTTTGATTCTAAAGATGCGTTGGTATCCGTTTCTATTCTCTCGATTGCTCCTTTAATGGCGGAATTTTTGGTTGCTCCTTTACAAACCTATGCAACCCAAGAAGCAGTTAAGAACTACACTTTATTATGGTCACTCTCAGCTGTATTAGCTTTAGTTGCTTTTGTCTTACTTTTAGGACTCAAAGACAACAAAACCAAAGTCACTAACTTTAAACTGTCCACATTCTTTAGAATTCTTCTTACACCACGCTTTCTTTTCATTGCCTTGTTTGGTGTATTAGTTTCATTTGTCCGCTTCTCCACTTCTTCCGCTAACATGGTGGCTTATGCACGAACCGATGTGGTCAACATGTCTGCTTTGTTAGTGGCTTACTTGGATGTGGTGTTCACACTCTTTCAATTGGGTGCGGGTGTCATGGTTGGGATCTATCTTAAACAAAAATTAGGGGTTAAATGGACCCTTGTGCTTGGATTAGCTCTTTCAGGTGCATTTGCTTTAATTGGGGCATTAAGTACCCATGACTTAACTTTATTCTTTGCCTATGGACTCAATGGTTTTGGCTATGGTATTACTTATAATCTACTCTTAGGATTAGCCTTAAGCTCCTTTATCAAAGAAGAAAGAGAAATGTCCATGGGAATTTATCAAACGTTCTTTGCGATTGGGATTTACTATGGTGATCAAATCTATGGGTTAGTCATGCAGTGGGTAAAGGGATTAGTGGAAGGTGCAGCACTTTATCAAACGGTCTTTTTAGGGACTGCAGGATTAGTGACTGTCCTCATTATCTTAGTTCTCATCATAGTGAATGGTAAAATCAAACAAGGATTAGAAGCATGAAACTGTTTGTTGAAGTGAATTCCACTGAAAACCTACGCCTTATACTTGAAAGTCAAGCTGATGTTTGTGTCATTGGACTTCAAGGGTTTTGTGGTGAAAGACTGATGAGTGTCTCTTTAGAAACATTAGATGATATGATCAAAACCATTCATGATCATGACAAAAAAGTATGCCTCTTTTTTCCTTATATCATTTTACAGTCTCGTTTTAAAAACAATGAAGCATCTTTAAAACAAGTAGCACTCAAAAATCTTGATTACATTGCATGTGGGGATGTTGGATTAGGATACTTTCTAAAACATCACCAAAGCACAGCACAACTCATCTTTATGAATGAAACGATGATTGCGAATACTTTTGATGCACAAACCTTTTTAGATTCAGGATTTGATTTATTTACTCCCGCAATGGATATCACGCTAGAGAAGAAACGTATCTTTGCACATCAAATGCCAAAGCAGGCATTGTTTCAATTGTGTGGTACCCATCTTATTTCGACTTCACATCGTCCACTCCTTAGTTCTTATTATGATGTGATTAATCAAGATGGACCTAAGCAAGTTAAATTAAAGGAATTATCACGAGAGGCGAAGTATTTTGGTTTAGAAGATGATCAAGGTTTTCATGTCTTTCATGATCGCCTCCTTGTCTTAGATGATCCTGCTGTCCTTGCGTGTGAACATGGATATCTTTCATCGTTATTTGTGGACATTAAAGAAACTTTGATGTGGATTGAAATGCTGAAAAACAAATCATTCTCTTATGATGGTGTGAAACAACACTCTTCTCTTAATGTCTATCATGGATTAGATGAAACCGATAAAGGATTGGAGGCTGGAACATGAGTGTAGAACTGCTTGCTCCTGCTGGAGATTTACTACGACTCAAAGTGGCGTTTGATTTTGGTGCTGATGCGGTGTTCATTGGAGGAAAGGCATTCTCTTTACGTGCACGTGCGTCAAATTTTACAATGGATGATATCCAACAAGGGGTCAACATTGCCCATGCTAGAGGAAAGAAACTGTTTGTGACAGTCAACATTGTACCTCATGAAGACAATTTTGAAGGCATTGAACAGTATCTTACCCAACTCAATGCTATGGGAGTGGATGCGATCATTGTTGCTAGTATCGCCATGGGCAAAATCAGTAAAAGAATTGCCCCAAACATGGAAGTGCATATTTCAACTCAAGTCAGTGCAGCCAATGAACATGCTTTACGTTTTTATCAATCCCTTGGTTTTGATCGTGTTGTACTCGCGCGTGAATGCTCTCTAGACGATGTCAGAGCCATGGTGAATCTTAATATCTTACCCATAGAAGTGTTTATTCATGGTGGAATGTGTGTCAATGTCTCTGGAAGATGCACCTTATCCAACCATATGTCACTACGTGATGCCAATCGTGGAGGTTGTGCACAAAGCTGTCGTTGGAGATATGAATTGACAACTTTGGATGAACAGACCATAATCTCAAATCCTAACCTAACCTTCACCATGTCATCCAAAGATCTTAATGCTACTCCTCATCTTAAAGAATTATTGGAAATGAATGTGGCATCGTTAAAAATTGAGGGCCGTATGAAAAGTGAATATTACGTTGCGACCATTGTGAATGCTTATCGTCATTTCATTGATCATGTGGATGAGTTGGATGAAGACAATCATGTGGCTTCAACACTGGTTGAATTATCCAAAGCAGCATCACGTGCGACCTTTGATGGGTTCTATAAGACATTACCTCATTCTTCATCCATCTTGTATGGCATCAATGGGGGAGGAATCAATCAAGATTTTGTGGGTGTTGTACGTAAGATTGAAGGTGATCGCATGTGGGTTGAAGTGCGCAATGTGTTCAATGATCAAGATGTCTTGGAAGTATTTGGACCTAACCATGAGAATCGCCAGTGGACTGTTAGTGATTTGAAGAATGAAGATGAAGAAAGCATTACTCGAGCTTACCAGCCCATGTCTTGGGTTTCAATGCCTTGCATTCATCCAATCGAAATTGATGAGTTCATCAGAAAGGTCACACCATGATTTTAGAAGGAGCACTCAGTGTTAAAGCCGCATTAACGTATCAACGACGTAAGATTCATGAAGTGATTCTTCCTTTAAAGTTATCCAAAGATCAAGCGTATATCTATCATTTAGCAAAGAAAAACAACATTAAAGTCAAGCAACTTGATGATGTCAGTCACTTAACCACTGGAAGAACCCATGGGGGTGTTTTGGCAGTGGTTGAAGCAATACCCTTCAATGTTCAACCTTCGTTTAAAGGATTGGTGTTAATTGTGGAAGGGGTGGATGATCCTTTCAACTTAGGCATGATTATGAGAACCACCGCCATCAGTGGATACACCACCATCATCACCAACACCAAAGACTTCTACATTCATGAAGCCACGATTGTAAAATCATCGGCAGGCATGAGTGAAGCCTTAGAGTGGATTCGAAGTGATGATATTCCATCTTTACTTAAAGCATTCAAAGCAAAAGGGTATCATACATACGCTGCACAACGTAGTGAACAATCTACGGCCTTTGATCGTATCAAATATCGTGTTCCAAGTGTTTTAGCAGTCGGTGGAGAGAAACGAGGGTTATCTAAAGACATTCTTGAGTTATGTGATAACCATGTGGTGATTGAATATCCATCCAATCAACGGGTTGCGTTATCTGCTGTTTCCGCAACCTCCATCCTAACCTATCACATCGGCCGTTCAAACTTGTGATATACTTATCTATATGAAACTAAACATTGCCTTAGGACAAATACGAGTTAAAGCAGGTCACATTCAAGATAACGTCAATGCGATGCTTGACATGATTCAAGAAGCCAAACAAGCAGGCAAAGACATGATTGTTTTTCCAGAAATGTGCATCAGTGGGTACATCTTAGCGGATCGTTACAATGATCAGGCCTTTTTAAGCTATGCGTATTCCATGAATCAGAAAATCCTTGAACAATCAGAAGATATCATCATTGTCTGGGGAAACATTGGATTATCAATTCATGGTGAACCAATCACAGGTCATGATGGTCGCTTTGGACGATTTAATGCAGCTTATATGGCTTATCAAAAGCAATATGTCTTAAGAGAAAACGGGGATAATATCCCACAAGTGAAAACACTCCTCCCAAATTATCGTATCTTTGATGATGCACGCTATTTTTTAAGTTCTTTAGATCTCAAGCAAAAACACTCCCTTGATTTCTTTTCTCCATTCATTGTGACCATTAAAGATGAAACCTATCGTATTGGATTAGAAGTGTGTGAAGATTTATGGAGTCAAGATTATGGTGTCAATCCAACACTGAGTTGGGTGAATGCGGGTGTAGATTTAATCATCAATGTGTCTGCTTCACCTTGGACGCTCAATAAAGAATCATCACGTTTTAAAGCCTTAAAGCATCATCACCAACAAGCCCAATCTTTCCCTTACTTCATTTACGTGAATCAAGTGGGATTTCAAAACAATGGGAAGAATGTGATTGGATTTGATGGTGGTTCCATGATGTTGGATCCTTCACTTCGACCTCTCTTACAAGGCAATGATGATTTTAAAGCTGAGTGTGTGATGTCCAATCACCCTAACAACGCTCCACAATCAAAGTTATTAAGTGGACTCATTGAAGCGGTTAAGTGCTTTGATGAAGAAGTTCTTCCTTTTAAACCAAAATGGATTGTTGGATTATCAGGTGGACTAGACAGTTCAATTGGTGCCACCCTCCTTACCATGGCCCTTGGAAAAGAGCGAGTCATTGGAGTTAATATGGCGACACAATATAACTCGCTAGCCACCATTTCCAATGCACAAACATTAGCTAAAAAACTAGATATTCATTACAGTGAAGGAAGCATTGAACCACTGGTGAGACTAACCCATGAAGTCAGTGAAGCCTTTGGATTTGAACTCACCAGTTCGTTAGCGCAAGAAAATGCTCAATCTCGCATTCGGGGACATTTACTTTCAAGTATCGCCTCAAGTGTAGGAGGTGTGATTCTTAACAATGCTAATAAAGTAGAAACAGCACTAGGCTATACAACACTGTATGGAGATACCATAGGAGCATTAGCTCCGTTGGGAGACTGCACTAAGCTACAGCTCTTTGAATTGGCCAATGAAATCAATACCTTGTTTAAGGAAGAGATTATTCCACACAACTTGATTGGACAAATCAGTGACAAAGGAGTTACTTTTGAACTCCCTCCAAGTGCTGAACTCAAAGATAAACAAGTGGATCCCATGAAATGGGGATATCATGATGCTTTAGTAAGATTAATGACAGAATACCCTGGATTTCAGCTTTCTGAATTTGAAAAGCAAGTCAAAACGCAATCAGTGAAGGATCAAAACCTTGCTTTCTGGTTAAAGGTGTATGGGTTAGATCACGATGAACAAGCATTTAAGGCTGATATACAATGGTTTAAACGAAGTGTGAATCAAGCTGTATTTAAACGCATTCAAATGCCACCCATCGTGTTAATCTCACGTGGAGCCTTTGGATATGACTATCGAGAAACACAAGGCATGTTTGAGGAGGAAGTAAATGAAGATTAAATTTGAACCCAATTTACAAAATACCATCATTGGATTCACTGTATCAGGTGTTTTGATTGTGCTATTTACATGGACATTAATGAATATTGGAAGTGTTATTGCGATCATCAAACAACTTACAGGGTTACTGTTACCTTTTATCTTTGGGTTCGCATTGGCTTTCCTTGTGGCTCCACTACAAAGTTTCATTGAGAAGAAACTGTTTAAATCACTGCAACTCAAGCATAAAGCAAAGCGAATCATTTCAACCTATACATCACTGTTGATTACACTCAGTGCTTTGTTTGGTTTATTTCTTGTGGTAACACCACAACTCATTTCATCACTCAACACCCTTGTGGATCAAATTCCATCCTACATTGAGTCAACAACCTTATTCATCAATCAACTCATTACCCAGCTTAACAGTGAATCTGAAGTCAGTGCACTGCTTCAAGACATCAGTGAAGATGTCTTACAATCCATTAGTCAACTTGGAAGAGAAGTGTTACCCAACATCTTATCCATGAGCATTAATATGCTTACCTTCCTATTCAGATTAATCATTGGTATTTTCATTGCGGTTTACATGCTTCTAGAGAAAGAGCGATTTTCCAATCAAATTGCGAAGTTTGTGCTTGCGATTGCATCTAAAGAGGACGCTTTTATCATCTTTAAAGTATCTAACCTTGCCAAAGATAAATTCAACCAATTCATTTATGGTAAAACCATAGACTCCATCATTGTGGGAATTATATCATTCATCGTAATGAGCGTCTTACAGTGGCCATATGCTTTGCTTATCTCGGTGATTGTGGGAATCACAAACATGATTCCTGTTTTTGGTCCATTTATTGGAGCAGTACCAGGGTTTCTGATTCTGTTTATTGTTTCACCCACCACAGCGTTATGGTTCATTCTCTTTATCATCATTCTTCAACAAATCGATGGCAACTACATTGGTCCAAAAATCTTGGGTGATTCATTGGGTCTTCCTACCTTATGGATTATGTTTGCGATCATTGTAGGGGGTGGATTGTTTGGTGTGTTAGGGATGTTCTTAGGGGTTCCTATCTTTGCGGTCATCTATGTGATTGTGAAGGAAACCATTCAATTAAAACTAAAAAATAAAGGCATTGAATAAAGAAAACCACTTGGGTGTTAGTCCAAGTGGTTTTTATTTAGAAGCTAAACAATAAATCAGTATAGGTCGGGATTGGATACAAACTGTGATCCATGAGTGATTCAATGCGATCAGCCACTTCACGACATTTAATCATATGAGGACGAACAATGTCATTAAAGAGTTTGCCTTTAGCACGAATATCATCCATGGTATGTGCTTCATCCACCAACAACATCAACGTCTTCACTAAATCATAAGCATCATCGACTAGTGTTGTTAACTCACTCACTTTTTCATCAGCGAAGCGGGATTTCACTAAAGAAGTCTGATGAATGTCTTTGAGAGTTGCGGGAAGGATAAATTTAAGTAACATTTCGCTTAATGAGCGTGCTTCAAACAACACGGCTTTAAAGAATTGATCATGTAAGATTTCTACACGAGCATGCACTTCTTTATCATTGTATACTCCTTGACGAGCAAACATCGCTAAAGTAGCAGGATCTAGGTAAGAATCAATGGATTCATTGAATGATTTGATGTTTGGTAATCCACGACGTGCTGCTTCTTCAACCCATGCTTGAGAGTAACCATCACCAGAGAAAAGAATACGCTCATGTTTATTAAAACGTGAGATCAATACATCCAAGACACTTTCTTTAAGATCCTTTTTACTGGATTCAATTTCATTGGCAATCAGTGCTAACTCATCCGCTAAAGCCGCATTAAGAATGGTGTTGGTTGTGGCTGCAGAACGAGAAGAACCCACCATTCTAAATTCAAATTTAGATCCTGTGAAGGCAAATGGGGAAGTACGATTACGATCAGAGAATTCCTTTGGCATTTCTTTTAAGTTTGACAGTGGGGAATGAACTTCACGTGTTTTGGTGATGCTAGCAACACCAGTCGCTAATGAGCGAAGTAAGTCTTCCAGGGTTGAACCCAAGTAAATGGATATAATCGCAGGAGGGGCTTCATTGGCTCCTAAACGATGATCATTACCAGCTCCTGAAGCAGACATACGAAGAAGTGTAGGGTATTTATCAACGGTAGCCATGACTGCTACCACAAACACTAAGAAACGTAAGTTGCTTCCAGGTTCATCACTTGGATCAAATAAATTAAGTCCAGTGTCGGTTTGTAAGGACCAGTTATTGTGTTTACCCGATCCATTGATGCCTGCGAATGGTTTTTCATGAAGTAAGCATTCAAGACCATGTTTCTTTGCTGTTTTCTTAAGAATATCCATGATTAATTGGTTTTGATCAATCGCAATGTGTGTAGGTGAATACATAGGCACAATCTCAAATTGATTAAAAGCCACTTCATTATGCTCGACTTTAGAATAGATCCCTAGCTCCCAACACGCCTTATTCACATCTTCCATGAAAGCATTCACATTCTCAGAAATTGATCCAAAGTAATGATCTTCAGAATCTTGTCCTTTAGCAGGAGCTTGCCCAATTAAAGTACGACCAGTGAGTTTTAAATCAAGACGTTGTTTAAATAAGTTCGCATCAACTAAGAAGTATTCTTGTTCTTGACCAAGATTTGGGGTTACCCCTTTAATTTCTTTATCACCTAAAAGATGTAGAACACGTGTAGCTTCTTTTGATAATGCGCGCATTGAACGTAATAAAGGTGTTTTCTTGTCTAAGGCTTCTCCGTTGAAAGAGACAAAGACACTAGGAATGCAAAGCACATGCCCACGGATGAAGGCGGGAGAGGTAATATCCCAATAGGTGTATCCACGAGCTTCAAAAGTTGCTCTTAAGCCACCTGATGGGAAAGATGAACCATCAGCTTCACCTTTAATAAGTGACTTGCCTGAAAAACGTGTGATTGGAACACCATTGTCATTGGACTCTAAGAATGCATCATGTTTCTCAGCTGTGTTTCCAGTCATCGGTTGGAACCAGTGAGAATAGTGAGTCGCCCCATTTTCAATGGCCCATGTTTTCATGACGTGTGCGATTGCATCGGCTACAGCAGGATCAAGTGGTTTCTCATGAGCTAAAGCTTCTTTCCATAGTTCATAGATAGGTCGAGGTAAACGATCTTTAAGTACCTTGTTGTGACAGAGGTTCTTTCCAAAAGCATCAATACTTGAGTTGTGCATAATTTATTCATCCTTTGCATAATATGGAAGTATTTTAGAGGAAAGATAGTTAGATTGCAAGAATTTTTTTAATAAAAAAAGCGTTTAATGCTGATTAAACGCTTTAATCTTAATCTTCGACAAGGACAACCTCAGTCACAAAGGGAATTTCATCCGTTAAA
>DAIDML010000053.1 GCA_027449005.1 Erysipelotrichaceae bacterium
CACTTTACTCAATCCAACCACACCAATCAGATGCAATGCACGCTCCATCACCTCAGGAGTTACTTTTTTGTTTTGCATACGATAAGGCATAAGGATGTTTTCCAATACCGTAAACTCTGGAAGTAAGTAATGAAATTGAAAGATGAAGCCTAACGTTTGCTTTCTCAGTGTAGCAAGTTGCTTCTTGAAGAGTTTTTGAGTGGATATGCCATTGATTTTTACATCACCACTGGTAGGCGCAATACTTCATAGTGACTACAACGAACCTGGTACGTTGAGTTATGAAGAAGCAGCCAAAGTAATGGTCAGAATGAAGCTCAAATCTTCAGAAATAAAGGAATTTTATCGTCGAATGGTTTTCAATATTATGTCAAGAAATCAAGATGATCATGTAAAAAACACGTCGTTTTTAATGAACAGAAAAGGGGAATGGAGTCTTTCACCAGCCTATGATATCACTTTCTCTTATAATCCATTTGGACAATGGACAAGTTCACATCAAATGCTCATTAATGGGAAAAGAAAAGATTTCACTTTAGATGATTTGCTAAATACTGCTTATACAATGGGCGTGAGTAAAGATGAGGCACATCACATCATCAATGACATCAAACAAGCCTTAATTGAGTGGGAAACGTATGCGACACAGGCTGAAGTAGAAACTGCTACGATTGACTTCATAAAAAATCAATTTATCTTTTTTTAAGTGCAGTCTAAGCACATAGTCAGTCATATCGAAATAATCCTTGATTCACATTGTGTCCTATGTAAATCATTCAGTGTATAATAGAATCATAAGGAGACTAATATGAACACACCATTCAAAGCATTCATCGTTAATAAAGAAAATGATCAGTTTACTTCAGGGTTACAAACTCTGACCTTGAATGACTTGCCGCAAGGGGAAGTCTTAATTAAAGTCCATTATTCCAGTGTCAACTACAAAGATGGTTTAGCCAGTATTCCTCATGGACAAATTGTCAGAACCTATCCCCATGTACCAGGCATTGATGCTTCAGGACTTGTGGAAGAGTCCAATGATGATCGATTCAAACAAGGAGATCGCGTTATTGTCACCTCTTATGGATTTGGCGTATCTCACTTTGGAGGATTCAGTGAATATGCTCGTGTTCCATCCAAATGGGTGGTTCACTGCCCTGAATCGTTAACCCTTAGAGAAGCCATGGCGTATGGTACAGCGGGCTTTACAGCGGCATTATCTGTTCTTAAACTTCAACACCAAGGCATTACTCCTGAGAGTGGAGATATCGTGGTGACGGGAGCCAGTGGTGGAGTAGGCAGTGTTGCGGTAGCCATGTTGGCTAAACAAGGTTATAACGTATTTGCAAGCACAGGAAAAAGCCAAGAACATGATTATTTAAAACAATTGGGTGCTGTGGAAGTGTTATCTCGTGAAGATTTAAGTCCAGCTCAATTCACACCACTGGGTAAAGGTCGATTCATTGGAGCAATTGATCCCGTAGGAGGCAATACTTTAGCCTATCTTCTCAGTGTCATGAAATATGGGGGAACAGTGGCTTGTACTGGACTTACTGCAGGAAGCCATTTAAATACCACCGTTTATCCATTTATTCTAAGAGGGGTTTCATTAATAGGTGTTGATTCAGTGGAATGCCCGATGAGTATTCGCGAACCACTGTGGCAACGTATGGCAACAGATATGAAACCAGACAACCTTGAAGGTTTCATTGGAGAAGAAATCACGTTAGAAGACTTACCAAAAGTATTTGCTCAAATCCTTAATGGTGAAACCAAAGGACGTGTCGTCGTTAAAGTTAGTGATTAAGTAAAAGTAGATTCCATGAAGGAATCTACTTTTTCTGTGCAATTAAGAGAGCTAAAGCAATGGAATTGAGTTTGATTTTATCGCTGTCTGCGCGTGAGGTGACCACAATAGGTACCTGAGCTCCCATGATGATGCCTGCACTTTCACCTTGAGCTAAGTAGGTGATGGATTTGTATAAGACATTACCAGATTCAATGTTTGGAAGAAGTAAGACATCAATCAAACCAGCATTCGCTGAGGTAATACCTTTATGATGAGCAGCTTCCACTGATAAGGCATTGTCTAAGGCAAATGGTCCATCAACAATACAATCCTTTATCACTCCTTGTTCATTCATTGTTTTAAGTGTTATCGCATCCAAAGTGCATTGCATCTTAGGATTGACTTTCTCTACCGCACAAATGCATCCTACACGAATGGGGTTGATGTTGATGGCTTGAGCTACTTTGACACAATGTTCAATGATGTGCACTTTGGCTTCTAAGGAGGGTAGGATGTTCATGGCCGCATCACTTAAAATCAGGTAGCGATCCATGGAAGCCACTTTAACCACAGCCACATGAGCGAGGGTAGGTGATGCTTTGAGCCCATCTTGTGTGTTCACCACATGTTTTAAAAGAATAGAGGTGTCCACAAGTCCTTTCATAAGAATGGTGGCTTCCTTATTCTTAACGAGTTGAATGCATTGTTTGACGGCTTCTTGAGGATCTTCTTCATGAATGATTCTGAAAGTGTGAGTTGGATATTGCTTTAGTATAGCATTAATCTTTGCTTCTTCTCCCACCAAAATCGCATTAGCAATCCCATGTTCTTTGGCTTGAATGATGGCACTTAAGACATCATCATCATGGGCGCATGCGACGGCGATGGTATGATTGGATTGCGTTAATAGTTGTTTAAGGTGTGTGATCATGGTGTTCTCCCATTTCATTATACCAAACATTCGTTTCCTCTTTGTATGGAATAAGAAAACTTAATTTCAGTCTGTTTAAGTAGGATGTGATTGTGATTAAACTGTTTTTATATCATTCGTTTTTTGATATGATTGTGGTAGGAAGGGTCTCATAATCATGATAAAAAAGAAGACTCAACAACATCATCGACCAAGTGCACTCACTTCTTTTCTTAATCAAGATCTTGTTTTTGTGGTGCTGTTTGAGTTGATTTTACTCTTGTTTTCTCTTTATCTTGTGACCCCAATTCTTACCTTTGGATTTGAGTATGCCTTGATCACATCAAATCTATCGTATGTCTCATTATCATCGTTACCATTATTCATGTTTAATCCACTCACATGGGTGACTTTAGGGCTTGTCTTTGCGATTTTAAGTGTTGTGCTTTTATTTCATGATTTCTTCATTAATCTTGATTTAGGACAACTTAATCAAATGCCGATTCCCAAAATCAAACTCCTAATTCTGGCATTTCAAAACGTCATCCTGTTTTTTAAAAAACGCAAGCTATCCATGTTGGTATCTGTATGGCTTCAGTGGATTTCCTACAATATTCCATTCATTATCCTTACCATTCGAACTCATCCTTATATAAGATATGTGATGAGTGAGACGTCCATAACTTTTATTTGGATGTTGATGCTTATATTAGTAGGTTGGGTTGTGGTTCATACTAACGAATATAAGTTAAAAGCAGTGATGATGCACGTGCGTTTCAATTTAATATTAGGATTCATTTTTTCGTTCATTTATGTGGTCATGTTATTGATGATGGTTGTCTTGGTGGCTTTCATATTACCAAGTGAAGTTGCTGTAGCGGCATTAATGTCCCTTATGGATCGATTCAATGGGTTGTTTGCCTTAATGCTGATTGTCATGAGCACATTATCGCATCATGTCTTTAGATTCAATCAAACCATACTTGAACCTGCCCATGTATTAACGCCTACTAAAAAAGTAGAAATACTAACCATTAAACATCGCAAATCTTGGATTACTTTAGTGGTTGTTCTACTTGCTGTGGATGGACTTTTGTTCATTAACATTGTTTCAAATGGAACACGTCTACAAACCATGAGCATTGATCAAATTCAGGTCACTTCGCATCGTGGATATTCCTTTGATCATCCAGAGAACACTCTCATTGCAATTCAAAAAGCGATTGATTCCTTTGCGGATGTGGTGGAAGTGGATGTTCGCGTTACCCAGGATGGAGAGTTTGTACTGCTTCATGATGATAATCTTGCACGAACTACCGGTATTAATCAGTCCATTACCGTGACCTCTTTTGAACAAGCGACTTCATTGGATGCTGGTTCATGGTTGAGTCCTGATTTCTTAGGTGAAACGCTGCCATCACTAAGATCAGCACTTGAACTGAGTAAGGGAAGGGTACCTTTAAATCTGGATTTGAAGTTGGGAGTTAGACAACTGGATGTCATTGAAGATTTAGTAACACTCATTGATGAATATGAGATGCAATATCAAGTCATCATGACCTCGACCTGCTTAGCTTGTTTAGAACGAATCAAAGAGTTTAACCCAAACATTCAGACAGGACTCATTACTTATCGTTTGACACCTGCACTTTTGTCCAATCCAGCCATCAATGCTTTCAGTATGAAATCAACATTCGTGTCATTGAACACAGTTCGTGACATTGCTTCTGCCAACAAGCAGATCATGGTGTGGACAGTCAATACACGCTCTGAAATAGAGCGAATGAGTCGATTAGGGGTTCATAACATCATTACTTCAAGACCAACGTATGTGAAAGAAGTGCTCTTTGAGTTGAGTGGTAATCAGCTACTGATTCAACTGTTACGATTGATTATTGACTAAATTCATTTGAGATTAACGATGCATTACTCTATAATG
>DAIDML010000054.1 GCA_027449005.1 Erysipelotrichaceae bacterium
TTAGAATCCACCATTATTTCTCATGGTATGCCTTATCCACACAATGTCGCTATGGCCAAAGAAGTTGAAAACATCATTCGCTCTCATGGGGCTGTTCCTGCCACCATAGCCATTTTGCATGGAAAACTTAAAGTTGGACTCACGGATGATGAATTAGAACTGCTTGCGACATCCCATGACATCACCAAAGCTTCACGTCGTGACTTAGCTTTCTTAGTGGCTTCAAAATCACATGGTGCTACGACAGTCGCTTCTACCATGATTATTGCTGATCTTGCTGGCATTCGTGTCTTTGCGACCGGAGGTATTGGTGGTGTTCATCGTGGTGCAGAAACCAGTTTTGATATTTCTGCTGATTTGATTGAATTATCTCAAACCAATGTTGCGGTCATCTGTGCTGGAGCTAAATCCATCCTTGATATTGGTTTAACCCTTGAATACTTAGAAACCCATGGTGTTCCTGTGGTTGGATACCAAACCAAAGAACTGCCTGCTTTCTATACATCCAAGAGTGGATTTAATGTGGATTATCAACTTGATAGTTCCCATGATATTGCCTTAGCATTAAAAACTAAATGGGATTTAGGACTTCAAGGTGGTGTCATCATCGCTAATCCGATTCCAAAGGCCTATGAAATGGATGCCGATGTCATCAACAATGCCATTACCACAGCCGTAAAACTGCAAGAAGAAGCAGGCATTAAAGGAAAAGAAAGCACACCATTCCTTTTATCCAAAGTCAAAGAACTCACAGGTGGAGACAGCTTAGCTTCCAACATTCAACTTGTATACAATAACGCTCACTTAGCAGCTCAGATTGCGGTTGATTACGCCAATTTAAAGAAATAACACGGCTTGTCGTGTTTTTCTTTACAATAAAAAAGATCATATCTATGATCTTGATTAGTATTCTTTATTCCTGATTGTCTTCTTCACCACATCCACCAGTTCTTGTTCAGCTCCCCATGAGAAGTTAAACACAGCCCCTTGACTTCCCCCTGCTCCAATCGCAATCACATGGGTGTTACGACCATCTTCAATCACGGTTAAGGTCAAACTAGCGCGAGAACTGTTTCTCATGAAATACTTGTCATAGACTTTGGTTGTGACTTTCAGTGGTGATGCCACATAAACACTTTCTTCTACCACTCGCATTGAAATTCCATCGTTAAGAATATCACTTTCTAACTCAACCACTAAAGTAGGATGATGACCCATGAGGGTTTGTTCAAATTTCGCCATATTTTCCTCCAATGTGAACTAAGCATATCATAGCCCTCATTAAAAGAGCAGAATGATCTGCTTTTTTACTTCATAGGGTTTTTCTCTAAAGTGATGTCCTTGGAGTTTTGTAACATTTGATACGTTTCATAATCCATGAGTCCTAGTTTTAATATGTCTTCACTTTGAGTGTCTTGAGGATAGGTTCGTCGACGTAGTGGACCATACTTTAATTTATTGTATTTTGACCACATCCAAAGCAAACTGTAAATGATCACAAAACCAATTAAAACTGAAAGAAGAAAGAAGCGAACATCATTGTTTGTCATTTTAAACCATGATTTCACAAGAGTGGGCAGTGGTTGATCAAGACCCATCAACACATCCACAAAGAAGTAGATCACCCCAAGCACATACACCCAGACCAAAGAC
>DAIDML010000055.1 GCA_027449005.1 Erysipelotrichaceae bacterium
ATTGATGCGATTTATGATCGTGTTCGTGAAATCATCCGTACATCAAGAGAAACCAATACACCAACGTATTTGGTGGCTGATCGCATTGCGGAAAATCGCATTAACATGATGCGTAATATTAATTCTATTTATGTAGGAACCAAAAAATAAGGAGGGAATCCTATGCCAAAAGGCAAAGTAACCTTTAATGAAGTGAATTGTAAAGGGTGTGAATTGTGTGTACACGCATGTCCTAAAAAGATCTTGCGTTTAGATGGCCAACGCGTTAACGCGAATGGTTATAAAGTGGCAGTGATTTTTAATCCAGACGAATGCATTGCCTGTGGATTATGTGCGATGTTTTGTCCTGATACTGTAATCACAGTAGAAAGGATACAACCATGAGCCAAGTCGAGTTTTTAAAGGGCAATGAAGCCATTGCGAAAGCAGCCATGTTGTATGGCATTGATGCTTTCTTTGGTTATCCAATCACTCCACAAAATGAGTTGATTGAAACCATGTCACATGTCATGCCTGCCAACCATCGTGTGTTTGTGCAAGCCGAAAGTGAAGTTGCTGCAATCAACATGATTTATGGTGCAGCTGGAGCTGGTGGACGTGTGATGACTTCATCCTCCTCTGTGGGAATTGCGCTCAAACAAGAAGGGATTTCCTATTGTGCGGGAGCAGAACTTCCATGTGTGATTGTCTCTGTTTCACGCAGTGGTCCAGGTCTTGGTGGCATTCTGCCTGCACAAAGTGATTATCATCAATCCGTCTATGGGGGTGGTAATGGTGACTATCGTGTCATTGTCTTAGCACCCGCCAGTGTTCAAGAAGCAGTGAATGATGTTGGAAAAGCAATCCAACTTGCTGAGAAGTATCGCAATCCTGCGATGGTGTTACTTGATGGAGCGATTGCTCAAATGATGGCAAGTGTGGTATTACCTACACAACCTCTTCCAAGAGTAGACACGACTTCTTGGGCAGCTACTGGGGATTTTAAAACACGTGGAACACGTAATGTGATCAACTCACTGTATCTTGATCCTGCTAAACTTTACGCACATAATCAACATCTTCAAGCAAAATATCGTGAAATTGCTAGAAATGAAGCATTGCTTGTGGATCATCATCCTGATCATCATGATGGAGCTATCATTGCGTATGGCACTAGTGCTAAGATTGCGATAGGAGCAGCACAACGTCTAAAAGAAGAACATGGTATCAAGGTTAAATGCATTCAGTTAAGAACCTTATGGCCATTTCCTAAACAAGCTTTAAGAGAAGCAATCAAAGATATGCCATTTGCTTTGGTGGCAGAAATGTCAATGGGGCAACTGTTTCAAGATGTATTAGCCTTTACTCGTAGTGATACCGTAATTGGTTATGTAGGAAAAGCAGGTGGGGAAATCATCACCAGTGATGATATCGTCAATGGTTACCTACAACAAATGGGAGGTGAGCAAATTGAGCATAGTGTTTAAGAAAACAACAGGATTAACGGATAAACCGTTCTCTTATTGTCCTGGTTGTACCCATGGAATCATTCACCGCTTAGTTGCGGAAGTCTTAGAAGAACTTAATATTCTTGATCGTACCATTACTATCGCATCTGTTGGATGTTCGGTATTTGCGTATGACTATTTTAATACGGATGCTTTACAAGCTCCTCATGGACGTGCGCCTGCAGTGGCCACTGGCGTTAAGCGTATGCATCCTGAAAAGATTGTGTTTACGTATCAAGGGGATGGAGACTTAGCCTCCATAGGAGCTGCTGAAATCATTCATGCGGCAAACCGTAATGAAAACATCACTGTTATCTTCGTCAACAATGCCATTTATGGCATGACCGGAGGCCAAATGGCTCCAACCACACTTCCTAATCAAGTGACCACCACCACTCCTCTTGGTCGAGAAATCATCACAGGTGCTCCAATTAAGATGAGTGAAATGATCGCAACCATGGATCATATCGCTTATGTTGAACGTTGCATGGCGGCTGATGGTCCTAGCATCATGAAAACCAAACGTGCGATTCGTAAAGCCTTTGAGTGTCAAATCAATCAAGAAGGATTCTCGATGGTTGAAGTCTTGAGTTCTTGTAATATCGGTTGGAAGATGTCGCCGGTTGATTCTCTCACTTACATTAAAAATACCATGACTCAAACATTCCCATTAGGTGTGTTTAAGGAGCGTAAACATGAAACCAACCATTAAACTGATTTGTGCTGGTTTTGGTGGACAAGGGGTCCTTTCCGTAGGTCAATTAGTGGGATTGTGT
>DAIDML010000056.1 GCA_027449005.1 Erysipelotrichaceae bacterium
ATGATTCAATGCAAAGACCACTTCATGACCTTCAGAGGTGAGTCTACGCTTAGTTGAATGCATCCCAGCATTGTGGATTAAAACATCAATGTGTGAGGAAAGAGTCAAGATAGTTTGGGCACATGTTGTGGCTTGTGACACAACACTTAAATCAGCGATGACACATTCAACACTGGATGCTCCCAGATTTAGACATTCTGCTTTGACCTTGGCTGCTTTCAAAGGGTCACGAGCCACCAAAATAAGATGAGCTTTCATCTTCGCAAGTTCAGTCGCAGTGACATACCCAATGCCTGAGGTTGCACCAGTAAGCACGATGGTTTTTTCAAAGGTATCCAATGAGGTTTTTAGAATCGGTTGTTTGGCTGAGTTTAAGAAGTTAAGTTCTTCTGGGAAGGTGAACATGGGCTTACCCAAAGTATTTCTTCATGATTTTTCGATACAGTTTGTTCCAATGAGGAACATAATTAAAGATATCTCCCCATAAATCATAATAGTCACGTTGTTTAATGATCATACCTTCATCATTAAGGGTGAGGTAAGTGCTTCCATAAAGCGGAGTGGTAGGAGATTTCTTAAATGACATCGTCATGACCCATTCCATACTGATAAGATTGTCTTTTTGATTCACATTAGACAGCTGCATGTGTAAGGATTGACAGCGTTTGGTTAAACGCTGACACATGGCTTCAAAATCATGAAACCCTTCAATCTTTTGAATGGAATCTTGAAACACAATGTCTTGATGATAATAAGGAAAGATATGCGACCAATCAGGAAGCCCATTGGTGTTGTAGGTCTTGGACCAAAGATCCTCCACCAATACGACTGTTAAGGGTAAGATGGGAGCAGTCATGTTTTCTTTCCTTTCTTGAATTTGTTTTCAACTTCATCTGCAGCTAATTTGCCTGTTAGTACCGCAACGGGTACTCCTGCTGGATTAAACGTCCATTGACCTGCTTGCGTAACATAAGGTAACGGTGTCTTAACCGCTTGACTGACTTTAAGAAACTTAAAGATGGCTGGGAAAGGTTTATTGGAAAAGGACCATCCTGTGACTGAACCTTCATGGTTGTTGGTGCGACCCACAATGGTGAGTGGGGAAGCCACAATGCTCTTTTTGATGTGCTGAGTTTGAACTAATCCCTCTCTTGTGAAGATGGAAGTGATCACTTGTGTGATGTGGGATTTAAAGTCTTCATACCAACCACAATCCGCAATGAACTTGGTTAAATGATAATCAAAGAGAGTAGAGATAATGAGCGTGGTTTCACCTTCAGGAGATAAGGATGCATCTCTAAGCGAAGGAATAGACACTTCAAAGGTGTTGTATTCCAAGACTTGAGTGATGTAGTTGAAGAGTTGTTCTTTATCGTGGATGAAAGCATGATGTTCATCTTGAATAAGCGATAAAGGAAGATGACATAATCCTTGAAGTTTTGGGGTTATAAAGCTATGAGGTCCATAGGCTTCTTTAAAGGTATGTGCAGGCGTATTTAAGATAAGATACAAGGAAAGAATGGAGTCTGCTCCTTTCTTATCTTTAAACATGCTTTGTTTTGTTTTGATTTTGGTTTGAGTGTTGGAAGGTAAATGCTCAATGCCTTTAAGATGGGTGTATAAGAAAGTGGTATCGGCTGCCCACACACATTGTTCATAGGTGAAAGTCAGACCTTGTTTAGTTTCAATCTTTTTTTGATGAACATCAAGTTCACTCACTTCTGTCGAAGGATAGAACTCTCCACCATGAGCTTTAATGTGGTTCACCAACACATCCACCATGGCTTGAGTACCCCCTTTTGGATAATGATACTGCATGTATAAGGTGAAATAAGACAACCCAAAGAATGCAGGGGTTTTCTCAAAGAAGTGTTGCATGATCATGCTGATTAGGGATTCATTGGACGTGTATTTTCGTAAATGATTATCCACAGGATCAAGCATTTTCATGGCTTTGGCCATGTTGGGAACAAACTTGATCATCCACGGTAACAAGGTCTTGGTTAAGTACTCCATTGAGTAAGGTTGAGGAATGAATAATGGATTTTCAATCCCATACAACACATCCATGTAACCCATGACTTTCTTAATATCCTTCATAATGAGTTGAATGTTGGCTTCTTCCTGTGGGAAATGATGCACAAGCATTGCACCATACGCATCTAGATCCTTTGGAGAGATTAAATCAACCTGTTGATCTTTTAAGATCATTTTAATAGGATTTTCCACAAAATCCACATGAAGGTTAAGCTGTTTAAGCATAGGGAAAATAATCCCTGAGTCAATTATTCCCCGAGCTCCTTTATCCAACAAGTGACCATCCACATTGAATGATCCTAAAAGTCCTCCAATGGCAGCATCCTTTTCGATTAAGACGACTTGATGATTTAGGCATAAATACGCTGCTGCGGTTAAACCAGCCATACCAGCGCCAACCACAACCACCTCTGTTTGTTTAGGGTTCATAGGCTATCTCTTTCACTTACTTCTATTCTATCAAATTTATTAAAGACACAACATAATCACACTTAAAAAGAAACCATCATGGTTTCTTTTGTACATCTAAAATGATCTTTCCATCTTTGATTTCAATGATGCAATCGGTTCTCTCTGCCACACTTTGATCATGAGTAATGATAAGAAAGGTGGTATTCATGCTTTGGTTAATGGAACGCATTAAATTGTAGATTTGATCGTTGGTATCAGAGTCTAAATTACCCGTTGGTTCATCCGCAAGGATGATCTTAGGTTGATTCATGAGCGCACGAGCAATGGCAGTCCGTTGTTGTTGACCACCAGATAAGTTGGTCGCAAGATTGTTTTTCACTTTACTCAATCCAACCACACCAATCAGATGCAATGCACGCTCCATCACCTCAGGAGTTACTTTCTTGTTTTGCATACGATAAGGCATAAGGATGTTTTCCAATACCGTAAACTCTGGAAGCAAGTAATGAAATTGAAAGATGAATCCTAACGTTTGATTTCTAAGGGTGGCCAGTTGCTTCTTAGTGAGTTTCTGTGTTGAAATTCCATTGATGATCACCTCACCTTGGGTAGGCACATCCAATGTGCCTATAATGTTAAGGAGTGTGCTCTTACCACTGCCGGATTGTCCTATGATGCTGTTGAATGAACCTTCTTCTATTTCTAAGTTAAACTCATTCAGAACTTGTGTTTTAATCTTTGTTCCATAAACTTTTGATACATTAGCGAGTTGTAAAATGTTACCCATTGCGAATCACCTCAATTGGACTTAGTTGACTAGATTTGCGAGCAGGAACCAAGGAAGCCAATAAGGCAGAACCGATCGCAATCAAAGCAGAGAAACTAATGAAACGTAAATCATATTGAATTGGAATTAATGCACTACCATCAGGATTGGTAGCAAAAGTGGTGAAGGCTAGGATTAATCCAATGCCTAAGCCAATCCCAAACACTGAGCCAATCACACCAAGCAGTAAGCCCTGAAATAGAAAAATCAGACTGGCTTGACTATCTTGGATTCCCATGGCTTTGAGAATACCGATTTGACGAGATTTTTGTAGAACCGTGATAGCTAGGACAGAAGTGATTCCTAGAATAACTGCTACCAACACAAACACTTGAATCATAATACTGGACACACTTTGGCCATTAAGACCACTGAGCAGTTGAGCATTGCTTTCTTTCCAATTTGAGATTTTTAAATCAGAGGTAAGAAGCAGTGATGAAGCAATCTCATCAGCTAAGAAAACATCATTAACTTGAAACTCAATGGACGTCAATGCATCCTCATAATTAAAGAAGTCTTGAGCACTTTGCAGTGTGGTAAAAGCCCATCGCTCATTCAAAGAGGCGACTCCTAAATCAACAATCCCAACCACTTTAAAGGTTTGTGTTGAGTTAGAAACACTTTGAATGTC
>DAIDML010000057.1 GCA_027449005.1 Erysipelotrichaceae bacterium
CTATCATGACTACTTCATTGAAGAAAAACTTGAAGCAGGCATTGAACTGACAGGAACAGAAATAAAATCTGTGCGCTTAGGAAAAGTGCAGTTTAAAGATGCATTCATTCAAATTAAAGAAGGACAAGCCATACTTAAGAACATGCATATTGCTCCCTATGAATTTGGTAATCGCTTTAATCATGAAGAAGAAAGAGATCGTCGTCTCTTACTTCATAAATCAGAAATTCGTAAATGGGAGAAGAAGGTTAAACTCAAAGGCTATACCATCGTTCCTTTGCAAGTGTATTTGAATCAAGGGTTAGCCAAAGTAGAGATTGGATTAGCGGTAGGGAAAGCTTATCATGATAAACGCCAAGTGGAAAACGAGCGTGATGATAAACGCATGATAGCAAAAGCAATGAAATTGAAAGCACGATGAGTGCTTTTTTAAATAAAAAAACCTCCGTTGTAGTTCTAGTTAACTAGAGTGTCTACTTGGAGGGAAATAATCAATGACTATTTTAGTTGAAGGTAGCTACTTCCAACCGCCTCCGCCACCACCACCGAAGCCTCCACCTGAGAAACCACCACCACCAAAACCACCACCACCTTTCCCTTTAGAAGGAGGTGGAACCATCATGGTTTGATTCATGGTGGTTAAGGTGCGATTCAGTGATCGCATCATGACATAGGAGTTAGTGTAGGATGGTCCAATGTACCATGATGGAGCATCAATCGCAATGGATTCAAACTGCTTCGACCAGACATCAGACACATTGAGTACATAGGCAAAGGGTAAGATATGATAGAAGTAAGCAGGATTTTCTCTGACAAGCATTTCTAGACGTGCTTTCTCAGCGACCTCAATGAAATGTCTGAATCCTAGAATCTCACCTAACCAAGCACTGCCTTGAGGAGAACGTTTATCCATTTTTGCATTCAACCATAAGCAAAGAGTGAAGATGATGCTGTTCATGAGGGTGACAAACAAGGCTCCTTCATGCATGGTAATAGCAATAAAGACAATGAAGGAATATAGAATTGCAAACCCTGTGAATAGAAGAGAAGTGAAGAGTTTTCGGCTTGTTTTAAAGCTGGGTGTTCTTCGAGCAACTGCGACGTTGATGCCATGCAGTATAATGCCAATCACTAGAAACATACCACCAAAGATAAAAGCTTCAAATGAGAGGGTGGTTTGATACACGCTGATCAGTAAATTAAGTGCGATAGGAATAGAACACAATAAGACAAACAATCCTTGGTAGAAGACAGATTCTTTAGAATAGATTCTCATCTTAGGATGATGTTTGAAGTAAGCAGTGATGTTGCTTTGTGCTGCGGTGATGGAGTTGTAGAAATTGTGTTTAAGTTCTGTTGTGGTGACTGTATCACGATTTCTAAACAAATCATTAAACAGCATTAACTCAGCTTTGATTCCTTGATCAAGTTCTCTTAATTTAGTGAAACGGACAGTCTTTTTATCGATTTCTTCAATAGTCATGTACCCTTGGCTTGCCCAATAGATGATGAGAGACAAGACATCTTTGGTATCCACAAAACCATCAAACACATAACCTACCATGGCTGAGGATAATCCTTGTGGTGGATTCCATCCGACCACTTCAGTGACTGGATCATCTTTTCCGTGTTTTTGGAAAACGATGACCATGAAAATAAGGGTGATGACACTTAAAAGTAAGGAAATGTAAGTATAATCAATGCGTGGTGGAAAATCAAAGAAACCACGTGGTAAATCCATGTCAATGGTAAATGCTTCGTATGGATTAAGGTATTGATTGAATGTTCCGCTGATGGAATTGG
>DAIDML010000058.1 GCA_027449005.1 Erysipelotrichaceae bacterium
CAAAGAAAGCCAATAATCGATCAGAAAAAAGAATCCATAAAAACCCAAAAAAAGCATAACCAATGACGGTTCTCCATGGACTCTTAGTGACATGAGAATGATGTGTTGACATGTCTTTATTATCTGGCTTAATAGATGGCATTGTGTCCTCCGATAAATCTAGATTGATACTTATTCAAATCCTCAAATGTTTTGAATAATTTATTACTTTGTATAGCTTTAAATGATAATACGTTTGAATAGACCAATCCTTTGGTTCATTATTTTTATTATAACCGTTCTTCATTCATTTTACTAACTTAACTATAGTTTGTAGTTGTGGGCTTAGTTAATGTCTTATGTCTTTAGACTCATCATCTTATTTTTTAGACTTCAACTTAAACTCTCAAGGAGTAACACAAGTGGAAAATCATTATTGATTAGTGACAAAAAGACCATGGTATCATTATTGACTTAATTCTTGGTTAAAGTAAGTTGTTGAATTATTTTCATGGCTTTGATTGTTCTAATGAGGAGTATAAAAGGTTAAAATAGATACAAAGGTTAGATCTTAAATTAAGCTTGAATAGACAATAATCTAGCAGGTTGTCATAATACAACCAATAACTAAAAGGGAGTTTGATGAATGCTATACCAAGAGATGGTGAGAACACACAATTTACCTCTTGATGGAAAAACACAGTTAAGAGAAGCAGTCAGAGCAGTCATCATTAAGGATAAGAGATTATTAATGATTTACTCGCTCAATGGAGGAGATTACAAGTTTCCAGGTGGCGGTGTTGATATCAATGAGACAAAAGAAACTGCATTGATTAGAGAAGTAAGAGAAGAGTGTGGGGCGACAGTCATATCTATTAAAGATGAAATTGGAAAGATGATTGAATTTGATCGTCCTTTAAAAGAACAGTACAGTGTGTTTAAAATGATTTCAATCTACTATTTATGTGAGGTTGATCCAATCTTTGGTAAGCAAACTCTTGATTCTTATGAGAAAAATCTAGGTTTTACACCTGTATGGGTTGATATTGATGAAGCCATTGTGGTCAATAAGGAATTAATTGATTCAAATCGTTTTCCAATATGGACTCCTCGAGAGCTGTATGTCTTAGAGTATCTTAAAAGAATGTTTAATCTATAATAACTATAAAGGAGTAACCCATGATTTGTTTTCTTACAAGCAGCACAACCGTGGCTGATACTAACACGTTGAATCCTGAGAATCATTTTATTGATGAGTTGAGACAGTATTTTCCCAATCACTGTCATGCATTATTCATTTGCTCAGATCCAGATCAACATGAAATTACCGACTTATATGCCTCAGCCATGAAATCAAGCTTTGAAGAGGCAGGTTTTCTGTTTGCAAACTTCAAGGTACTCGACAACAGAAATCATCATCTTGCCATTCAATTGATTCATGAATCCTCATTGATTATCTTGGCAGGTGGGCATGTTCCAACACAAAATAAGTTCTTTGATAAGATTCATTTGAAAGAGTTGATACAAGGATATTCAGGGATTCTTATTGGCATTAGTGCGGGTAGTATGAACAGTGCTGACATTGTCTATGCACAACCAGAACTTTCAGGTGAGACAATGGATCTATCCTATCAACGCTTTCTAAAAGGACTTGGACTCACAAAAATCATGCTTTTACCTCATTATGAAACACTTAAACATGATTCATTAGATGGACTTCGTGTTTTTGAGGATATCACATTTTCTGATAGTGTTGATCAAACTTTTTATCTTATTCCTGATGGAAGTTATCTTTTCATTAGAGATGGTATTGAAGAGCTAAGAGGGGAAGCCTATGTGGTTAAAGATGCAAAGTTAACTCAACTATCAAAGCAAGGTGAGGTTGTATCTCTATAATTTAAAGTTGTTATGATAAGCATAACTTTAATATTCGATTTAATGATCCTTGGAAAAATGATTGAGAAGCCGATGATTGAAAGGAGAATAATCATGTCACGTGTTGATGAAGCTTTAGCTAAATCACTCTCTGCAGAAACAACTGAACTCATTCCATATCTTTCATACCTGCTCCAAGACTTGTGGGAATTGGGATCCACTCCTGAGGACATGATTTACTTGTTGTCAAGAAATATCCAAGTGAGTGAAGCGACAAGAATACTTGATTTAGCTTGTGGAAAAGGAGCGGTAAGCATTAAACTTGCTAAAACGTTTGGATGCAAGATTAAAGGCATTGACATCATGCCTGAGTTCATTGAATATGCAAGGAATAAGTCCATTGAGTTTGGTGTTGATTCATTGTGTGAGTTCATGGTTGAAGACATCAATCAATCAATTGAAACAGAACACGGTTATGATATTGTTATTCTTGGGGCAGTCGGTCATGTTCTTGGTAATCAAGAAGAAACCTTAACTAAACTCTCTAAAGTCATTAAAAGTGATGGGTATGTATTATTAGATGATGGGTATGCAATGTCAATACCATTCAGCAACTATCTGACAAAAAAGCAATGGATTGAAACGATAAACAAAACGGGGTATCAGTTCATTGATGAACGATTAGTGAATGAATTGGATTTCTCAGAAATGTTAGAATTTCAAATCATCTCCATTACAAAACGAGTCAATGAATTGAAAATAGTCTATCCTTCTTATGCGGAGTTATTTGATCAATATTTGGAGAGTCAAATGGCTGAATGTGATGAATTGGAAAATGATGTTGAAGGTGTAACACTATTACTGCGAAAGTTGTAAAGAATTATGATGTTTGCATAAAGGAGTTGAACATGAATCAAGACATGAGTGTTGGATGTGGAGAAGGGTTGTTAAATATTCGAGTAGGAGCAATCATTTTTCAAGATGGAAAAATCTTAATGGTCACTAATGATCGTGTGGATTACTACTATTCCATAGGTGGACGAATCAAAATGGGAGAAACGGCACAAGAAGCCATTGTTCGTGAAGTCTATGAAGAAACAGGATACATCATGAGCGTTGATCGCTTAGGATTTATTCATGAGAATTACTTTTATGGAGATGCAAAATCAAATAAAGACAAGCTCATCTATGAAATCTCGTTCTACTTTATTATGAATGTTCCAAAAGATTTTTATCCTATTACACAAAGTACCACTGAAGATCATGATCAAGAAACTTACTTTTGGACTGACCTAAAAACATCAGCAAAACTCTATCCTGAGTTTTTTAAAACACACGACTTAGTGAATTCACAAAGTGTCATTCATTTAGTAACCGATCAAAGAAAAAAAGAATGAACACATGCAAAGGATAAGGTAACCCAATGTTTTATGAAACCTATGATTTATTCAGTGATGAAATAAACTTAAAATTGAAAAGAACAACTGAGGCACAACCTGAAAAGAACTGGTTTGCTGCCTATTATTTTGATATTTGTGTTAATGATGGAACAGTGATAGGCACATGTGATTTGAGAATAGGGCATAACGAAAGAACCTACATTGGTGGAAATATAGGGTATAGTATTAACGAATCCTACAGGGGACATCATTATGCAGGTAAAGCATGTCATCTATTATTCAAACAAGCAAAAAAACATGGATTGACTTATTTAATCATTACCTGTGATCCATCCAACATAGCATCTTCAAAGACATGCTTATATGCAGGTGGTCAATACATTGAAACAGCCACTATTCCAAACAATCATGACATGTATACTCAAGGTAAACGGCAAGTGATGGTGTATCGTTTCACTCTTTAAGTGTAAGGATGTCTGAGTTCAAACAATAACTAAACTCAACACAACGATTCTAATGTATCTTAATACCTTAGAATCTTTTTAAATCATATTTATTGATTTGAGCATTGATAGCTTTAGAAAAAGCTGATTATATTTCGAATAAAAAGCATTAACATCATTCTCTTCAGTAATCCAAACAATCACATTGATCTCGGTATAGTTTAAGCGTATGTACGCTTCATATCGATGATTACCATCATTAAGTTCAAACCCATTATTGACATACTGAACAATCAAAGGTGGCATGTCATGATCAATTTGAATGGATTCAATCAAAGCATTGACTCGATTCTCAAAATCCTGAGTATTCACTTGCCATTTCATGTGGTCTTCTGGACCACAACAACGCTCAAATAACGACAGTGGCATCTTAAGAGGTCCAATAAACGTTCGTTTAAAAAGCTTGAGTCCATCAGAAAAGGCTTGATTGTTTCCGTCATGAATAAGATAAGTATGTACCCATATTTCAAGTTGTCCATTCTGAGCAAATTCTTGCGCTGAAGAGGTTGTTTTCTGATAATTCATTGTAAACTCCTTTTGAAATCTTATTTCATCCATCTGTCCTAAAAAACAAAACCATTACTTTAAAGAAGTTGCTCATAAGATAGGTGAGAATGAGTCACCTATTTGTGAATAAATTATATAGGTAAAAAGATTAAATTCATATATAATAAAGTTACATTAAATGCACGTCACTTTATTTTGATGTGAACATTTCATCTTTTTTGGATTATATCCAATTCAATCAAGATGAGTGTCGATTAGATATCATAAGATGAGTTTAGTTCATAGTGAAATGGGGACATCAATGAAACTTGTTACCTTTAATATTCGTTGTGATTGTGGAGTCGACCAAGAGAACAATTTTGAATTTAGAAAACCAATAATCTTAAAAAAACTGGTTGATGAACAACCAGACATTATCTGTTTTCAGGAAGTGATGTCTCATGTGGCAGATTGGCTAAATCATACTCTAACAGAATACATTGTTGTCGGTTGTGGAAGAGATGCCAATCTTGAAGGTGAACAGGTGAGTATTGCTTTTAAGAAGGATGTTTTTTCACTGTTATCACTCCATCATTTTTGGCATTCAACTACTCCAGCAATACCTGGAAGTGTATTTGAAAATCAAAGTGTATTTCCACGATTGTGTACCGACTGTGTTTTAATGGATAGACAAAGCAAACAAGTTATTCGTGTTGTGAACACACATTTAGATCACATGAATTCAGAGGTGCGTTCTCAAGAACTCAAACTTATTATGAACAAAATCAGTGAAAATACATTGTACCAAGAAGAGATAACCTATTTTATGGGCGACTTGAATGCTGAACCAGATTCAGAAGAAATGAAAATCATGAGTACTTTCAATGACTTTAAGTGTCTAACCACTAATATTGGATTAACCTACCATGGATACTTCAAGGATAATGCGATTTCATTAGAACATGATACTCCTCAAATTGATTATATCTATGTACGTGGTCATGTAACGCTGGAATCAGTTGAAAAATGGCAAGATTGTATTGAGGGAGTGTATTTATCAGATCATTACCCGATAATGGCGATTGTAAAGTAGAAAAGGGATTGGGGAAAGGAAGTAATCATTCATGTTTGATACGAAAACACTTGCACTTATCATGAGCATTGTGTTAATGACTCAAGTTGTAGCCCTGCTAGTACAATACAAAGTTGGTAGTCAATCCTATCAAGGAATTTCATGGTGGTTAGTGGGTTCCAGTTTGATGGCCATGGGTTTTGCGTTCATGCCATTACTTAATGTAGATCGATTGCAAGTGTTAGCTCTTTTTGCTAATCCACTTGTACTATTAGGACAAATGCTATTGCATATTGGAATTCTACGTTTCACAAACAGACGAGAAAATCGCTATGGTTTAGGCGTTTTCTTGTTTTCCTTTTTGTTGTTATACTATTATTTCATTTTTATTGATAATAATATATCTACAAGATCGCTCATTGTTAATGCAGCATTATCAATCATGGCGTTAGTAACATCGTTTTCATTGTTTATATACAAAGATAAATTTACATCACTGGCAAATGTCTATACTGCTACTATTTTTCTTGTTCATGGTTTATTCTTTGGATTTCGTTTTCTTTGGACACTTTCAATCCCTGCAATTCAAAACTATACCGATTATTTACCAGTATTGAATGCTGGGTTTCTTATCCCTACTATCACAACAACACTATGGACATTTGGATATATTCTGATGATTAATCAACGTCTAAACATCGAAAGTCAATTGGCCAAAGAAAAAATGCAGTTAGTGTTTGATACCAGTCCTGACGCTGCCATCATCTCTCGATTAAATGATGGACGCATTGTTGATGTGAATGAAAACTTTACGATGTTAACCGGATATCGTAAAGATGAAATTATTAATGAATCAATTAAATCCATCATTGGATGGAAAAATGAAAGTGATCAACATCGTTTTTTAGAAGAACTTCATCAGCATCACTTGATTGAAAACATGGAGTTCATCTTTCAGCGTCAAGATCAAAGTGAGTATTTTGGTTCAATCTCAGCAAGAATCATTCAAATTGAGTCTGTTTCTCATGTGGTAAGTGTTCTTAGAGACATCACGCAACGAAAAGAGGCTGAGATTGCTTTGATTGAAAGTGAAGAACAATACCGATCCATACTCAATGCTTCACCTGATGATATTACCATTACAGATTTAGAGGGTAACATTCTCATGATTTCTCCAGCAGCTAAGAGAATGTTTGGATTTGATATGGATTTTGATTCGTTTGTGGGGATGAAGCTTTATGATTTTTTAGTGCCAACGGATGTTGAACGAGCCAAAAGAAACATAGGGTTGATTTTTGAAGAAGGACCTATTCGACCTAATGAATACCGTGCTATGCGCAAAGATCACAGTGTTTTTGATATAGAAGTCAACAGTGATTTGATTCGTAATGCGACGGGTGAACCGATAAAAATGGTTTTCATTATTCGAGATATAAGTGAAAGAAAATCAGCTGAAATGAAAATCAACGAACTGGTTCATCAATTGGAGATTGAAAAGAACATTGCGACTGTCAATGCGGTGACAGACAGCTTAACAGGACTGTCCAATCGTCGCTTCTTTGATGAAACCATTAAAAATGAGTTTTATCGATTGAAACGATCAGGAGCATCGTTGTCTTTGATCATGATTGATGTGGATCATTTTAAGGATTTTAATGATCATTATGGTCATGTGGCAGGAGATCACTGTTTAATCCGAATTGGCACTTTATTAAAAACCATCGTGAATCGTGCACCAGATGTTGTTGCACGTTATGGTGGTGAAGAATTTGTGGTTATTTTACCGGAAACGGAAGCACTTGGGGCAAGACTCATTGCCAATCGCATTCGAATAGGGGTGGAAGAGTTGAATATTCCTCATGTACTTTCAGAAACTGCGGATCATATCACCATTAGTTGTGGTGTTATTTGCATTAGACCAATGGAATTGATGTCACCCATTCAAGTGGTTTCACTTGCTGATGAAGCGTTGTATCGAGCTAAACATCAAGGTCGAAATCAGATTGTGGTTCTCAATGAAGAATCTACTTTATTTACAATGATGGAATCAGAAAACATATCCAATTAGTCAAGTCTCATGTGGTATCAGTAATAGTATGATGATTAAAGAAAAACACATAAAATCAATGAAAGAGCATGTATGAAATTATCAAATCAACAACTTAAAGATGTGTATTATGGAGCTTATCGCATTGAAGAAACTGAAGAAGGGTATTTAAAGTCATATCAGTATACCCATGATCAAATGAATTATTTTAAGGGATTAAGTGATTTTTGGTTTGATCGTTGTGATGCTTCCAATGGTAAGACATTAGAATTTTCTACCACCTCATCCTACTTTTCTTTTGAGTATAAAGTGGCTTGGATAGGATCAGAAGATACCATAGAAATGGCAGTTGATGGATTGATTCATAAAGTTATTTATCTTAAAGATATTCAAAGTGAAGGTGAACTTAAGTTTGATCTACCACAAGATTCACATCACATTACTATCTACCTACCTTCTGATGCAACTATACTCATTAGAAATGCTCATTGTAATGCTCCTTTGTACCCAATCAAGAAAAATGCACAAGTGCTGTGGATGGGGGATTCCATTACTCAAGGATATGGACCTTTTCGCTCAGCCCATATGTATGTGAGTGTGGCGAATCGAACTTTAAACTACAATGTGATAAACCAAGGTATTGGAGGATATGTGTATGATCCTCATATCATTATGCCTATGTCCGGCTATACTCCTGATAAAATCATTGTTTCGTTAGGTACCAATCAATATGAAAGTGATGATTTTAAATCCATTGAACTTTTTTACCAGCGACTTTATGAGATATATCACGATACACCTGTCTTGTGCATCACTCCAATATGGCGAGGAGATGCTCCTCATGCTTTTGAGGTGTTGAGTGAATTTGCACATAAACTAAAGCAAATCGTATCTGTTTATCCCCAAGTTTTCGTCATAGAAGGATTTAAACTTGTTCCGCACAGTTCTGAATATTTCATCGATGACCTGCATCCTAATGCATTAGGTAGCGAAATCTATGGGCGAAATCTTGCGTCAGCTATTCAAAAGATTGGATTTTAAGATGCTTGTATTGGTATGAAGGAGAAACCATGAATCTATCTTATCTTTATAATGAACTCAACAAACGCATACAACACATTGATTTTAATGCTTTATATCCTGATTTCAAACCTTGTCCTTTTGCGCTTTATACTGAGAATGAATGTTTTTTTGATGGACAATCTATTGAGAAACCACAACAATTCATTGGTAATACATCCATCGAATTTGAAGGACAACACATTGCGATTTGGTATTTAACACAAGAGGTTAATGATTATGATCAATTAACGGCATCCATCATTCATGAGATGTTTCATGCTTTTCAAAACA
>DAIDML010000059.1 GCA_027449005.1 Erysipelotrichaceae bacterium
GATAGTGTCAAAATGATGATTAAGCCATCCTTGTTCATAGACATAACGTAACAGTTGTCTTCCCTCATCGAATGAAACCCTTATTCCTATTGCGCTCACTAGTCCAATCATGACTAGTCCAATTTGAAACACTATATTGATGAAACTTTGAAGCAGTTTCATATTAAAGTATCGTTTCTTATTCATGGTGGACAGAATCATCATTAACGCTTGAGAATGCTTTTCACTTAAGACATCCGTAGAAAGATTAGAAATAAAACCCAATAAGGTGAAATAAAGAAAACTGATCACAACAATGGATAGTAACGAAGATGATATGCTTTCCTGTTCAATGCTAGGTTCTAACATCATCACAATCTTCACTTGATTTTCAAGGCTAAACGTATCTAGCATGTATCGTTGATGAGCATATTTGATCATTGACACCAATGTATCACTTGGAAAATTCGTGGTGTGCGGTTCAATCACATAGTGAGATGGAGCTTCATAGATGACATTGATGTCTGCTTCTTCATCCACGAATTGGATTGATTCATGTTCTTCTAAATGTTCTTTCAGATGAGATGGCCATTGGATTGAAACAACTTCATGATGAGGTAACCATTGATCGACCCAAATTAAAGCAGAAGTGATACTGAAACTTAATCCAAGTAAGATAATTGAACCAATTGAAAGCCAACGTCGTTTGATTGAAAACCATAAGTACGATTTCATGGGCACATGACCTGATGATGAATACTTACACTTTGATTTTTTCTTTGTTTAAGAATCAGTTTCATGAATTGATGAGCTTGGCTGACTTGATCAAAGCAATACACACTCACATTTCCTTCATTCACAACACTAATGATGCCTTTTTCATCTTTGAACTGTTGATATGGATCAAAAGATACTTTCACATGAATGAGTGATGAATCTTCTTTCAAAGCATAAATGGAATATTTCTCACTCAGTTTTCCTTCTTTAATCCAACACACACTGTCACAAACATGCTCAATGTCTTCTAGTCGATGGGATGACAACAACACAATCTTATGCTTCTTTTTTAAAGATACGATGAAATTCTTCATGTGAGAATGATTCACATCATCTAAACCAGAGAATGGCTCATCTAGAATAATGAGTTGTGGTTCATGAATACACGTGGCCATGATTTGAATCTTTTGCTTGTTTCCCTTGGATAAATGCTTAATCTTTTGATGCATGATGTCATGGGTGTGCAAACTGTTACTGAACTCTTGAATGCTTTTGCTTCTTTGTTCTTCATTGCACCCTTTCATCTTAGCAAACAGTTCCACAAACTCCATTGCGGTTAATTCTTCAATGATGGCTTTATGTTCAGGTAGAAAACCCACATCTTTAAGATGCAACGATTGAGCATTCAACTCTATCAATCCTTTATCATAGCCATTGATATGAGCTAAGCATTTAAAGAGTGTGCTCTTTCCACTCCCATTATCTCCAATGATTCCCATCACTTCAGAAGGAGCACACTCAAAGGAAACATTAAATATCCCTTTTTGATTCGTATAGACTTTACTCAGTTGTTTTACTTTTAACATCTTATTCCTCCATGTTAGAATTCTCTTAATTGAAGGAGATTCCTATCATGTTAGAACATTTAATGTATCGATCTGTTCAGAAAGGCTTGTATTTAGTCTCATTTCTCATTCCTTGGAAGTTTCCAAAGGTGATTAAGACTTATGATTCTCCTAATGAACTGGTTTCATTATTAAAGAAGAATGAAGTGAAATCCATTTTAATGGTTAGTGATCAATCCCTTGTAAAGCTTCACCTTATTGATCCTTTTATATCCCTGTGTGAACAACACACCATCACTGTTGTTCTTTACGATAAGGTTGTTCCTAATCCCACGCTGGATAATGTTGAAGAAGGGTATGCTTTAGCACTCAAGCACAATGTAGAGTGGCTTGTGGCTATTGGTGGAGGTTCAGTGATGGATGCTGCCAAAGCCATTGGAGTAAAGATGGTCAGAAAAACACCGTTAAAGAAACTTAAAGGGATTTTAAAAGTTATCAAACCTATCCCTCCTTTAGTCTGTATTCCAACCACAGCAGGAACTGGTTCAGAAACCACTGTGGCCAGTGTTCTAAGTGACCCTTTAACGAAAGAAAAGTTTGCGATATCTGATCCCGCCTTGTTTCCTCATACGGCCATTCTTGATCCTACCTTACTTCAATCTTTACCTCCGTTTATTTTAGCTTCTACGGGTATGGATGCACTCACCCATGGAATTGAGTCTTATCTCAATCAAAACCACACTCAACAAAGCAAACAAGATACACTTGAATCCATGGATATCGTCTTTAAACACTTACTCAAAGCGTATCAAGAACAATCCTTGTTTGATAAGGAACAAATGCTTTGGGCATCCTTTCTTGCGGGACGATCCTTTACACGTGCATATGTGGGTTATGTTCATGGATTAGCACATCAACTGGGGGCGTTTTATCATGTCCCTCATGGGGTTGCTAATGCAATGTTACTACCCCATGTCTTAAGAACGTATGGTGCTTCTATTCATCCTCAATTGGCTTCATTGTATGTTCGCTTCATTGATTCAACTTCAACACTCCCTCTTTCTTTACAAGCCCAAGCATTGATTGAAACCATTGAAGGCATGAA
>DAIDML010000060.1 GCA_027449005.1 Erysipelotrichaceae bacterium
CATTATACCTTTTTTTGTTGAATCGCGAAAATGAAAAACAGTGAAGCGAGGAATAATGTTGCACTGGTATACACAAATGACGACGGAATACTGTTCTGATACAGTGCCCCCGCAAAGAAACTACCAAAAACCATTCCTAAAGAGCGTATCGCATTGTAAAGTCCCATGACACTGGCGTTGGATGTAAATCGACTCATGGATCCTGAGTACACTTGCACTAAAATCAAGTAAAGCGAATTAAGAATGAAGAAAAGAATCGATAATACAAGAAAGAGGTTAATATCACGATTGAAAACAAATACTAGTGCGATGATTGACGTCAAACTTAAGACCACCATGAGTGGAAGTTTAAACCATTTTCGTTGAATGATCGCTCTTCCAAGGGTAATGTTAACACCTAATGAAAGAACTCCAAACCCTGCTTTAAGTATTCCATTCATGGAAGCAGGAAAAGCAAGTTGATCCAAAGACATTAATCTTTAAGTCATGACTGTAAATGGTATCTGATTCCATCACAAAGAAAACATTGGGGACTCCTTTAAGGGGAACATCCAAGGAGGCGATGATTCGCTCCTTTAATGCAGTGATGTTTTTATTAAAATGATGACTATGATGATGAGAAATGAAAATCGTCTTCTCTTTATCTGAATTGATGTAGTGTTGAGGAATCACACCTTTTGCCACATCAAAAAACAAAATGTGCTTGGATGTTTCAAAGATAAACCCACTATGTCCAATGTATTCACACGTTAACATCTTGTCCCCTCCTTAAAACCATTATACCTTTTTTTGTTGGATTGCGAGAATGAAAAACAGTGAAGCAATGAATAAAGTTGCACTGGTATAAGCAAAAGAGGATGGAATACTGTTTTGATAGAGTGCACCTGCAAAGAAACTACCAAAGACCATGCCTAAAGAGCGAAGCGCATTGTAGAGTCCCATGACACTTGCATTGGAAGCAAATCGACTCATGGATCCTGAGTATACTTGAATGAGAATTAAATAAAGTGAATTAAGGATGAAGAAAAGGATGGATAACACAAGAAAGAAATTCACGTCACGATAGAAAACAAACACAAGTGCGATGATTGAGGTTGCACTTAAGACTAGCGTTAATGGAAGTTTAAACCATTTTCTTTGAATGATGGCTCTTCCAAGGGTAATGTTAACACCTAAGGAAAGGATACCAAATCCTGCTTTAAGTAATCCATTCATGGAAGCAGGAAAAGCAAGTTGATCTTTAAGATAAAAGTTAAAGATTTGATCGAAGGCCACAGTCCCCATCATCGATAGTAAGACCACGAAGATAAAGAACAGAAACTCAGCAGGTTTAATTTTTACTACAACTTTAAAGAATCGAAGTGGATTAAGTGAAGATGATTTCTCTTGAATTGAACTGACGTCAATGCCTTTAAAAAACACATGCATGAACACACCCACAAGAGCTAAACCAATGATCTGAATGATGAACATGAGCGTTAAATCAACATCCGCAAGAAAACCACCAACCAAGTAACCAGCAGCTCCCCCTAAAGTAAATAAGGTGGCATGAATCGATAAGTTCATAGCACGATCACTGGCATGAGAATGATCGAGGATGAGCACCAGTTGGGTCATCATCACCCCTCCCACAAAACTTCCCGCAATGAAACGCGCTAAAACAATCAACCATAACTGATTAGCAAGCAAGAACAATAACTGTCCAAAGGCGTACCCATAACAACCCAAGGCAAAAACATGAACACGACCGATACGATCATTAAGGTAAGCCCAAAGTGGAGAAAATAAAAAGCTTCCTAATGACATGGCCGCAAAAGCCAATCCAAATGTGGAAGAAGGTAATCCCCGCTCCACAATAAGTGTGGGTGTCGCAGGATGAGCTAAGTTGGCTGCAATCAGTTCAAAAAAGAATAAGACAAACAAAAACAACAATGAACTGGTTTTCTTGATACTTTGTGAATTCATAGGATGATTATATCATACAACCCTTAAAAGAATGGTTGAAAAGTGATACAATAACACTACCTGAGGTACATTTCAATGACACGTTTAGAAAAAGATTCATTAGGGTATGTGGAGGTTCCCAAAGAGGCTTATTATGGGGCTCAAACCGTGCGTGCTCTCTCCAATTTTCCAATCACATTAAAGCCAATTCATCCTATGATGATTAAAGCACTAGGCATGATTAAACTTGCCGCAACCAGCTCCAATCATAAAGTGGGTTTCATTGACAAGAAACGATTTCATTACATTCAAATCGCGTGCCAAGAAGTCATTGATGGTCAACTCAACCATCATTTCATCACTGACGCAATTCAAGGTGGTGCAGGGACATCCGCTCATATGAATGTGAATGAAGTGATCGCCAATCGAGCCAATGAACTCGCTCGTTTCCCTTTAGGTAGTTATGATTACATTCACCCCAATGATCATCTCAACTTTGGTCAATCCACAAACGATGTCTATCCAAGTGCAGGTCGCTTAGCTTCCTTGTTCTTGGTGGCTGATTTGCTAGAGTCTTTGCGTTTGCTTCAAGTCTCACTACTTAAGAAAAGCGAAGAATTTGAAGATGTCCTTAAGATGGGTCGCACACACTTACAAGACGCGGTTCCCATTCAATTAGGCCAAGAGTTTAAAGCATTCGCCACTTCCATTGGACGAGACATCAAGCGCATCAAAATCGCGTTTAATGATCTTAAATCCGTGAACATGGGGGCCACTGACGTTGGGACAGGATTAAACGCGGATGAAAACTATAAACGGATTATTGTCAAAGAATTATCTAAAGTGTGTGGTATTACCCTTACCAGTGCAAAAGATTTAGTGGATAGCACCCGTAATGTGGATGTCTTTGTTTGGGCGTCATCATCACTTAAAACGTGTGCCGTTAACTTATCAAAAATGAGCAATGACTTACGCCTTATGGCATCAGGTCCTTTAGCAGGATTCAATGAAATCAATTTACCCCAAAAACAACCAGGTTCATCCATCATGCCAGGTAAAGTGAACCCTGTAATTGCTGAGGTGGTCAATCAAGTTTGCTTCAATGTCTTTGGTAATGATGTGACCATCCTTAAAGCCGCTGAAGCGGGACAACTTGAACTCAACGTGTTTGAACCCGTCATGTTTTATAAGATGTTTGAATCCATTGAAACACTCACTCATGCATGCGATACCTTAAGAATCAATTTAATTGATGGTGTGACCGCCAATAAAGCACGATGTGAAGACATGGTTGAATCCTCGATTGGAAACATCACAGCGGTTGCTCCACACATTGGTTATGCCAATGCCTCACTGATTGCTCAAAAAGCTCTTATTGAACAACGAAAACTAAGAGATGTGATTTTGGAGAGTGGTTTATTGAGTGAGAAAGATTTAAACATCATTTTAAAACCTAAATCATTAACACGACCTGGGATTGCAGGAAAACAACTCCT
>DAIDML010000061.1 GCA_027449005.1 Erysipelotrichaceae bacterium
GTCAAAGAGTTCTTTTTGTCTTTTCTTTGATTTGAGTGTGAATGCTCCTACTTTAAGATTCTCTTCTACCGTTAAATCTCTGAACACTTGACGACCTTCAGGAGATTGAATAATTCCAAGATTAGCGATGACTTCAGGTTCTAAGTTTGAAATCACTTGGTTATTAAAGAGAATAGCTCCAGCAGATGGTTTGATTAAGCCCGAAATGCATCTTAGTGTTGACGTCTTGCCTGCGCCATTCGCTCCCAATATCGCAACAATCTGCCCTCTATGAATGGTTAAGTCTATTCCTTTGACTGCTTCAATCGCACCATAGCGAATCTTCAGTCCCTTGACTTCAAGTAGGATGTCACTCATCATGTTCCTCCTTACCAAGATAGGCTTCTTGTACTAATGGATTTTTTTGAATGTCTTTAGCTGTACCTTGTGCTAAGAACTTACCAAAGTTAATGGCACAGATGGTATCACACACATCCATGACTAAACGCATGTCATGTTCAACTAAGAGCACTGAACAATTAAAGTCATCTCTGATTTGTCTTATGGTTTTTGCTAATTGAAGGGTTTCCACATCATTAAGTCCTGCAGCTGGTTCATCAAGAATCACTAACTTAGGATCAGACATGAAAGTTCTTGCAAGTTCAACTTTTTTAAGAATTCCATAAGGCTGTCCAAACACAAGCATGTCTTTACGCTCATAAATTCCTAGTTTCTTTAAAATCTCCTCTGCTTTAGCTTTATAGATAGCTTCTTCTTTCACGGCTTTAGGTAATCTTAAAGCTTGAGAAATGACACCCGTTTTATAGTCGATATGAGCACCAATCAAAACGTTATCTAAAATTGAAAGTTCTCTAATGAGTTCTACGTTTTGAAAGGTTCTAACTACCCCTTGTCGAATAACTTGATGAACTTTCAAGTCGACTAGATTAATAACTTCATCTTTGATGTTTCTGAAGTAAATGTTGCCATGATTTGGTTTATAAAATTGGGTAATACAGTTGAATACCGTTGTTTTCCCAGCACCATTAGGACCAATAAGACCAAAGATTTCTTTCTCATGAATGGTGAAACTAAGTTGATCTACGGCTTTTAAACCTCCAAACTGAATGGATAATGCTTCAATCTTGAGTAACTCATTATTTTCCAGCATCATGGATCCCCTTTCTTAGTTTTAACCATAGACGTTTAATGTCAAAACCTATGTTGATTAAACCACTTGGATAAAACATAATCACCTCGATAATCAAAACTCCATTTAATACGTAAGAGAGTTGATTAAAGAAAGGAATTTGTTTAAGAAATAAGTCAGGAATCGCAAAGACAATGAATGCACCAAGAACGGTTCCATAAATGGACCTTAATCCTCCAATCACAATCATCGCTAGAAAATCCAAAGATAACTTAAGATTCCATGTGGAAGGATAGGCAAAGCGAATGAAGTGAACATACATGACCCCTGCTAATGAAGCCAGAATCGTGGCTAGCGCAAAAGCAATGAGACGATACTTTAAGGAATAGACCCCCATGGCACTTGCTGCTGATTCTGAACCACGCATCGCATTGAAAGCACGTCCAACTTGTCCATTCATCATGTTGTAAGTTAGTAACATTGCAATGACCAAAACCACCACAATAAGATAATAGGTCGAAGCTCGATCAAGTTGAATGAAACCTAAAAGTTGAGGAAAGCGAGCTGATTTACCTGAGAATCCATTGGTAATGAATTCAAACTCCTCAAAGGTCTTTCTTAAGATTTCTGAAACCGCTAAGGTCGCAATCGCAAGATACATCCCTTCTATCTTGAGTGAAATGAGTCCTACAAGTACCCCAATTAAGGTTGGTACTAATACAGCTACAATGAGGCTTACCTCAAAAGGTAATCCTAAATCCACAGTCATATAAGCTGATAGATAGGCTGCAAGACCCATGAATCCAGCTGTTCCTAAGGATATCAATCCTGAATAACCTAAGAGGATATTGAGTCCTAAAGCTGCAATCGCAAAAATGACCGTTCCACCAATGGTGATGATGGTGGATGATTTGACGAATGTTGTGTATTCAGCAAGCAATGGAATTAAAGCCAATGCTATCCCAAAGAGCACAAATCCCATCCATGGTTTAAAGGCAATTTTTATTTTTTTCATCATCACACCTTCTTAACCACTTTCTTACCAAACAAACCATAAGGGCGAACAGTGAGGAATAACAATATCAACACATAGAGGATCTGTCCGCCCCACACAGGTGAGACATAAAACAACAATAAGTTGGATACTACCCCAATGATGTACGCTCCGACTACAGGACCATAGAAGGTTTGAAACCCTCCTAGTACCGCTGCCACAAAGGCATTGATTTGAACTACGTCCATCAGATTAAGCGTAACCGTGGTGGTTGGGGCAATCATTACCCCGGAAATAACACCAAGCATACTACCTACTGCCCATGCCCCTAAAGTCACGGTTTTAGTCGGTACTCCCATTAGGCGAGCAGTGTATTCATTGGATGCGGTTGTACGAATGGCTAATCCTACTTTGGTGTATTGAAGGATGTAGAATAACCCACCCATCACCATTAATCCAAAGAGGATATTGAATAAACCGTTGTAAGAAATGTTTGCTCCTACTAAGGTAAGATTGCCTTCAGGAATCAAACGAGGTAAGTTGAGAGGGTCTACACCAAAGAAGATAGGAGCTAAACGTACAAGAATCATAATTAAACCTAAGGTAATAATCTGTTTTGCTACTGGAGAAACTTTCTTTGTATGACGAATGATCACTAAGTCAATCATCATCCCAATCAGTAAAGCACTGATGAGTCCCCCAATAATGGCTACCCAAAGTGGAACACCAAAGTTATTAAAGATAGACACCACCACAAAGGTGTTGAACATCCCTAACGCCCCTTGAGAGAAGTTGGTAATGTTGGAAGTTCGAAACACAAGAATGATCCCTAGTGCCGCTAAGGCATAGACACTTCCTGTTTCTAGACTACGTAGGAAGATTTGAATAAAAATACTCATGTTTTAACTCCCCATTGTACAATGGATGCTGCCCATACATAACCTATCCCTGCCGCAATCATACACATGAGTGAGCCTTCTTTAACCTTGCCTTCTTGTAAAGCTAGGTAAAGTGATAGAATCTGATCGACTTGTCCAATATGTCCATATTTTTCAAGATAAATGGTTTGATCTTCATTTAGATTTAAATCATTCAACATCCCTAAATGAGCTGATCGTTTGATATGCAGAATATTGAGATAATCAATGTCCGCAATGGTTTTATCTGATTTTCTTAACGCTTCTTTAATGCAATGCATCCAATTATGTTGACTGACTTCATTCAGTCGATTTTTCATCTTTTCTGCATCCATCAGTCTTAGTTTATTCGCAACAGCTAAGTTATCTTTCGTAATTGGATGACATTGTCCTCCAACTTCAACTCCTGCAGTTAACGCTAGAGAACCATCCGCAACCAAGTGTGAACCTAAGATAACATTCTTCCCTGCATTCTTACGAAGCAGTAATGCTCCTCCACCTGCTCCTAAGTTGTACATCATGGACATGTTTTTATCGGTGTAATCAACAAAATCCCCATTGCGATAACCACCCGCCACTAAAATGGTGTCTATTTCCTCATCCGCCATAAGCATATCTTTAGCCATTTTGATGGCAGCTAATGAGGTGGCACATCGATTTTGAACATCAATACCCCATGCATTAATTGCCCCTACACGATCTTGAATGTACATGGCTGAAGTGGTTAATGGATATTCCTTCCACTCTTCACCAAAACACAGAATGACATCAATCTCTTTAGGATCAATACCCGCATCTTTAACACAATTAATGGCTGCCAATGCGCCCATTTCTTGTGTACCCTCATGATCGTTTGGAATACGTTTTTCTTTAAGTCCTAGTTTCTCAATCACAGCTTGTTCACTCCACACCCCTTGTGTGAGTTGTGAAACTTCTTTAGCTGTCATGATTTGCTCAGGTAAGTACACCCCTATTCCAATAATCCCTACATGATTTGAATTCATTGCATAACCACTCTCTCTAAGTCACTTAACCACCCATCATAATCATCATTTAGATACGCATGTCCGACATGAGGAAGCAAATGTAGATGGGCTTTATCTTGAAGCACTTCTTTCATTTGATGAGCATACATGACAGGAACAACCAAGTCTTTCTCACCATGCCAGATGTGAACTGGGCACTGTATCAAATCAATACGACCACTTCCTGGCGCAAACCCTGAATGGGTGTTGGTCATATTAAAGGTCATGAGTGAATAGTCAATGTCGACAAGATTTCGTTGTTTAAACATTTCATCGCAATGATAATCATACGTTGCTTCATCTGGTTGTTTGAGGTTATAGATTAAAGCATTCCAAATCATCTTAATTAAAGCTTTGTCATTATTCGCATAAGCCATTAGGATAGGAACCACTTGAACCATATCCTTTTCAATGGTTTCTTTGGATGTATGAGGTTGAGTTAAGATGGCTTGACCTTTTTCATCTTTTTGAAACATTGGGTATCCGCTTAATCCAACACTATCCAGTAAGATCACTTGTTTGAAACGATCATGAATGGAAGCAGCCATTTCCAAGACAACGCCACCTCCTGTAGACCATCCAAGTAAGGTAACGTCTTTAAGCTTAAGATGAACAACCAGTTCATTCAAATCATCAGCAAGTTCCTTGAGTGAATCAAAACGATGATGATAGGTCGAATCTCCAAATCCTCTCATATCCACCGCAAACACATTCATTTTAGAAGACAGTGATTCCATCGTTGGGGTAAAGAAACCCTTAGAAGACATGTTTCCATGCACAAGCATGAGCACTGGTCCTGATGTATTGGTTTGTTGGTAAGCGAGTGTTTCCCCTAAGGACGTTGTAAAGGTGTGTTGTGTAATGCTCATAGTCTCATTCCTCCATCCA
>DAIDML010000062.1 GCA_027449005.1 Erysipelotrichaceae bacterium
ACGATAACCGAAGTGCTTTTCCCATTGATGCGAATGGATTTGATTACATAAAGAGACTCTGCATTTTTTGATTTTGTGCTTTTAACTCTCATAGAAGGACCTCCATATAGCGCTATTATATCACAGTACGGTAAAGTACTACAACAGAAACTTACAAATTTGACAAAAAAAGCATTAAAAAAGTCCTCTTAGTAGAGAACTTTTGGAATTGATCAATTGATTGAAGTGTCAAACTCCCGTCAATGGCATGTTTTTTTAGTCATCTCACTTTATTAATGTCTTTAATATGCGTATGATACAATAACGTTATAAAGGAGACATTATGGACTTTAATCTACAAACCCCAACCCTTTTATTCTCAGCCATTTCACTACTCATGTTAGCGTATACCAATCGTTTTCTAGTGATTGCAGGTCTGATTCGTGACTTGCATAAACAGTATCTATTAGAACCCAGTGATATTCTTAAAGGTCAACTCATTAACCTAAAACGTCGTATGAACATCATAAGAAACATGCAAATTTTTGGAGGGTTTTCATTCTTCTTCAGTGTGCTAAGTTTGCTCTTAATTTTCGCCTTGGCTGATACCTTAGCTAAGGTTATGTTTGCGTTTAGTCTACTCACATTACTGATTTCTTTGTTTCTGTTGATTGTGGAGTTACAAATTTCGGTCAATGCTTTAAATATTCAGCTTAAAGACTTTAAAGAGGATTGAGTTTTAGGGATGAACAGTAATGTTCATCCTTTTCTTTCCCTTTCATTAATCAATGAAATGGTATAATGAGTCAAAGAGGTTGTTATGAAATTTGTCCATACTGCAGATTGGCATTTAGGTAAAATCATTCATGGAAGGAGTCTAATTGAAGATCAACGTCATGTACTTCTTCAAATGTTTGAGAGACTTCACCATGAAGGGATACAACTTTGTGTTGTGGCAGGTGATATTTATGATCGCTCACTTCCTAGTGTTGAAGCCATAAAAGTTTTAAATGAAGTCTTAGAGAAAGCCATACTTGATTATCACATTCAAATCATCCTTATTTCAGGAAATCATGATTCTGGTGATCGCCTACATTTCGGGTCTTCTTTAATGAATGAGCAACTCATTCGAATTGAAGGCATACTTAAGCCAACCATGGCCAAAATTGTGATCGAAGATGAGTATGGAAAAGTTGTTTTCCATTGTCTTCCTTACTTTAAACCTGCTCAAATTCAAGTGATGTTTAATCTTGAAGAACCCTTAAGTTTTGATGAAGCAATGAAAGTTTATCTTTCTTATCAAAACTTTGAACCCAATGCTCGTCATATCTTGATCACTCATCAATTTCTTGTGGGGTTAACCCAAAGTATTGAATCAGATTCAGAGCTCCCTTTATCTGTAGGGGGTTCTTATCATATTTCTTATGAACATGTTTCATTTTTTGACTATGTCGCTTGCGGACATCTTCATGCACCCCAAAAAGTGGGAGATGATCATATTCGATACAGTGGCTCAATTCTTAAATATTCTGAAAATGAAGTTAATCAACACAAAGGATTTACCATCGTTGAGTTAAAACAAGATGGTGTTAAAACACACCATGTTCCACTTATCCCTCTTAGAGATTTAAGAATCATCCAAGGTAGCATGAGTGAGCTATTATCCATGCCATCCAGTGATGATTATGTCATGGTGTATTGCAGCGATGAGCGAGAAATCACGGATGCGATGATTCATATCAAAGATGTCTTTCCTAATGCATTGAAGTTTAGATATACCAAAGAGATTCAACCATTACTTGAGTCACACTCTTCACTCACCCATTCCACACTTCAACTCAGTGAACTGGAGGTGTTTGAGCAATTTTTCAAAGACATGAAAGACATGTCCTTGAATGAATCACAACGAAAACTATTGAATGAACTTTTTGAAGTCGCAAGGGAGATGAATGATGAAACCAATCCAACTTAAACTTCAAGGTTTTGGACCTTACAGAGACGAAACCATCATTGATTTTACTCGTTTTATGAAAGATGGGTTATTTCTCATTACCGGACCTACTGGAGCTGGTAAGACCACTCTTTTTGATGCGATGACATTTGCTTTGTATGGAGATAGTAGTGGAAGTGTACGAAGTAATCGTAACTTTCGTAGTGATTTAGTGGATGATCAAACCCCAACCTATGTTGAGCTCATTTTTGAACTTCAAGGAAAACAATACCGCATTCATCGTACTCCATCCTACAAAGTCTCTACTCGTAAAACTCCACTACTACATGAAGTCACTCTTTTTGCTCCTAACCAACACGTCATTGTAGGGGTTAAAGAAGTGGAGCAAGCCATAAAATCCTTGTTAGGACTTGATGTTCATCAATTCAAACAAGTGGTCATGATTGCACAGGGAGAGTTTACTCGGCTGTTGTTTGCGGATAGTGCAGAGAAATCCAAAATCTTTAGAAGTATCTTCTCCACTCATATCTATAGTACTCTGGAGAATCTTCTTTATGAGCGTTTCAAATCCACTAAAAACTCACTTGAGCAAGAAGAAACATTACTCATCAGTACCTTTGATGGTATTAAATCCAATCATTCTTCCCTAGAGTCCTTTAGTCCACTCATCTTAGAAAACATGGATCCCCTCTTAGAAGTGGTTCAAACCTCACTGGAAGGACTACATAATGAGATCAACCTTAAACAAAGTGAACTCAAACAACTTGAAGCACATTCTAAAGAACTCAATGTTAAGTTAGCTTATGCGAAAGAAATCAATTTAAACCATCAACGATTAAGCGAAGAAAATCATAAGCTTAATGATCTATTACTTCAACAGCCCATCATTGAACAAGACAAAGTGGTCTTAAAACAAGCAGAAGACGCTGCTCTTATTGAACCCACTCGTCAAGATGTGGTTCGTAACCAGAAAGAAATGGATGATTTCAAGACAAAGATTGTTTCCATACAAACTGAAATTGACTCGTTTAAACTGCATCTTGATTCACTTAAGAGCACTCAAAACACGCTTCTTCAAGATCAGCCACGAATTGAAGGACTTAGGAAGCGAAAAGAAGCTTTGGAAAGTGCTATGCATGTGTTTCAAGAACTTGAAAACATTAAAAATAGGCTTATTACACAACAAAGTTTATTCAGTCACATTCAATCTCAACTGCAAAAATTAACGCATCAAAAACAAGAAGCACAGATTAATCACGATCAGTTAGAAACAGAACTTGCTGAATTGCTTCAATTGGAAAAAGAAGAACTGTCCTTAGGTTCACAGATTGATAAACTTCAACAGTCTCTTAAAACAATTGATGAGAAGGTTTCATACTGTATTGATTTAGAAAACACATTTAAGATTCTGTCCCCTCTGAGCGATGAAATAACACAACTTCAAGATGAAGTCGTCGCTAAGAAGACATTATTGGATACCTTCAACCAAGCATTTATTCAAGATCGGGCCTACCATCTTGCTCAAGAGCTAAAGGATCATGAACCTTGCCCTGTGTGTGGTTCAACTCATCATCCTCAACTTGCTCAACCTACTTATGATGCCGTTTCTCAAGAACAACTCAAAACACTTCAACATCATATTGACACTTTAAACCAAACCATTCAATCCAAGACCCATGATCACCATTCTCTTCAGTTCAAGATTGATCATCTGTCTAAACAACTTAATATTTCAATCTCACACGTTTCAGATCTTCATCAGGAACTCATTGAACATCAAAACCGTGATTCTTTAGTGCTTCATGAGAAACGGCATCATAAGTAGGTTGAGCAAGTTGAGGATGATGAGTTGAACCACACACAGGGC
>DAIDML010000063.1 GCA_027449005.1 Erysipelotrichaceae bacterium
AGATTATGTTACGGGACGATTTGGATAAGATTTCACGCAAGTGAAATCTTTTCTTTAGGGTTTCATTGAAAACCTTGACATTACTGTAGGTCAGTTTTATGATGAATGAGCAAAAGGAGTATGTATGAGTGAAAATAAAAAATTAAATCCTAACTTCAATCCATTTGGAGTTCGTCTCAATAAAGAGAGTCATATAAAGAAAGTGATTGCGGTGGTCAGTGGAAAAGGTGGAGTAGGTAAGTCCTTAGTCAGTGGACTGCTTGCGTCCACAGCCATAAATCAAGGCTATTTCACAGGATTGTTGGATGCGGATGTGACAGGCCCTTCCATTGGTCGTATGTTTGGCATCAAACAAGGAGCTTACTCTAATGAAGAAGGCTTGATTTATCCAGCTGTGACACCAAAGCAACTTAAAATCATGAGTTCCAATATGTTACTCGAAGATGAAGAAAAAGCCGTCATGTGGCGTGGCATCATGATCAACAATGCGATCAAAGATTTCTATGCGAAAGTGTTGTGGCAAGATCTTGATTTATTGTTTGTGGATATGCCTCCAGGAACTGGGGATGTGCCATTAACCGTGTATCAATCGCTCCCTGTGGCCGGCATTGTGCTTGTGACCACACCTCAAGATTTAGTGAGCATGATAGTCGCAAAAGCCATTGATATGGCCAACAAAATGAATGTGCCAATCTTAGGTATCATTGAAAACATGTCGTACATGAAAGATGAAGCAAGTGGGCAAGTGTTTTATCCTTTTGGGGAAAGTAAACTTGAAGAATACGCCTCTCGTCATAACATCAAAATCCTAGCACGTTTACCCATTGATCCGACCTTGCGTTTAGCTGCAGATCAAGGAGAATTCGATCAATTGGAAGTGGAGTATTTGAATGATGCTTTACAAAGCATTGTGAGTGACATTGACCTTCAAGTAGAATAAGATTTCTTGTGAAGTGCATTCAAATGGTTTATACTAACTTAAAGAAAGAAAAGGTGGCGTTATGTGTTGTATCTGTCGATGTCGATGGTGAATCGCCTTAGTGGACCCCTCCACCTTTTTCTGTGGTGTTTGAATGTTCAACTAAGGCTTAGTCCTTAGTTTTTTTATCAATAGAAAGCGAGAAATAGAAATGTTAGTCAACAATATCACTCAACTGATTGGACAAACACCGATGGTGGATGTGTCACAATCCTTTAAAACCAAAGCGCAACTGGTCGTGAAAGTGGAATTCTTCAATCCAGGCGGAAGTGTTAAAGATCGTATTGCCTTTGCGATGATTCAAGAAGGCTTAAACCGTGGTCTTATTAATGAGAACACCCACATCATTGAAGCCTCCAGTGGTAACACTGGGGTTGGCTTAGCCATGGTGTGTGCTGCATTGAATCTTAAACTCACCATCATCATGCCAGAAACAATGACCATCGAACGACGTAAACTGATCAAAGCGTATGGTGGTAATCTTATCCTTTCTGATGGAAGTAAAGGCATGAAAGGCTCCTTAGCCATTGCCCATGAAATGATTGCGGCTGAAGAGAACACCTTTATGCCTTCACAGTTTGAAAACCTTGTGAATCCTAGAACCCATCGTGAAACCACTGTTAAAGAGATATTAAGTGACTTACCACGTGTGGATATTTATGTCTCAGGAGTGGGTACAGGGGGAACCATTTCAGGAGTAGGTCAAGTGTTAAAAGAAACTTTCACTGATGTGAAGATTGTGGCGGTTGAACCTGCCAATTCGCCAGTGATTTCTAAAGGAACTCCTGGTAAACATCATATTTATGGTATTGGGGCAGGCTTTATTCCTAACACCTTAGACATGAATGTTTTTGATGAAGTAAAAACGGTTGAAGATGAAGAGGCAGGAGAGTTCGCACGTCAACTCGCTTATAAAGCAGGCTTGTTTGTGGGGATATCTTCAGGTGCTGCCTTTAAAGTGGCGTATGACTATGCCATGTTAGAAGAGAATGCGGGTAAAACCGTGGTGGTCTTGCTACCTGATACCGGCGAGCGCTATTTATCATCACCTTATTTATTGAAAGAGGAGAACTAATGGCGTTATTGGATACGGTTCGCTCCATAAAACGACGTGATCCTACCGCAAAATCCTTATTAGAGGTGATTTTGTTGTATCCTGGTGTTCATGCTTTGTTTTATTATCGAATTGCACGAGTGTTGTATCAACTTAAACTCTTTTTACTGGCTCGTATGATTTCTCAGTTTGCTCGTTTTCTCACGGGCATTGAGATTCATCCTGGAGCTAAAATTGGAAAACGTCTTTTCATTGACCATGGTTTTGGTGTGGTCATTGGTGAAACCAGTGTGATCAAAGATGATGTCATGATGTATCATGGGGTCACCTTAGGCTCAAAGAAATTGGTACAAAGTAAACGTCATCCAACCATTGAAGATCGTGTTGTTTTAGGAGCTGGATGCAAGGTTATTGGGGATATTGTCATTGGACATGATTCCATGATTGGAGCGAATGCGGTGATCAGTAAATCATGTGATCCTCATAGCATCTTAGGGGGAGTTCCTGCTCAATCACTCAAGAAAAACTAGATGGATTTTTCCATCTTTTTTTATTGTCCTTGCTTGACAGAACATCACTTATCAGTATAATAAACTATGTTAGCACTCTACAGATTTAAGTGCTAAATTAAGAAGGAGGCAATATGATACAACCAAGTTTTGATCGAGTCGTCCTCATTAAGATCAACCAAGAGGCTAAGACTCAAAGTGGTATTCTATTATCACAAAACACCCAAGACCAGTCCTATTTAGGTCAAGTGATCAGTGTCGGTGAAGGCCGATATGAGCATGGTGTGCTCATAAAACCCCCATTTAACATTAACGATGTGGTGGTTTACAAATCCTACGCAGCAACCACCATTAAACATGAAGGTCAGGAATATCTTGTCGTCGACAGTAAAGATATTCTCGCAACCATTCACTAAGGAGGACTCATGGCAAAAGATCTTAAATTTCATGCGGATTCCCGCAACAGTATGCTTAAAGGCATTGATACCCTCGCCAATGCGGTTAAAGTGACCTTAGGACCTAAGGGACGCAATGTGGTCTTAGAGCGTTCCTATGGATCACCGCTCATCACCAATGATGGGGTGACCATTGCGAAGGAAATACAGTTGGTTGACCCTTATGAAAACATGGGGGCTCAATTGATACTAGAAGTGGCCAACAAAACCAATGATGTGGCAGGCGATGGAACGACCACTGCGACTTTACTTGCCCAAGCGATCATTCATCAAGGCATGAAAGCATTAGAAAAAGGAGCAAATCCAGTCTTAATGCGTGAAGGCATCAGTACAGCGGCTAAACGCATCAATGATTACTTATTGGAACACACCACCCCAATTCAATCCTCACAAGACATCGCCGATGTGGCAGCCATCTCCGCAGGAGATGCTGAGATTGGTTCCATCATTGCGAAAGCCATGGATAAAGTGGGTAAAGAAGGGGTCATTACAGTGGATCAATCCAACACCTTTGAAACGGAGTTGGAAGTGGTTGAAGGGTTACAATACGACAAAGGATACATCTCTCCTTACATGGTCACCAATCGAGAAAAGATGGAGATTCTTTTAGAAAATCCTTCATTGCTTGTGACGGATTCAAAGATCACCACCATTCAAGACATCTTACCACTCCTTGAACAAATTGTCGCCAATCCAAGACCGCTGCTCATCATTGCGGAAGACATTGATCAAGAAGTGGTTGCCACTTTGGTGGTCAACAAGTTAAGAGGTACCTTCAATGTGGTGGCCACCAAAGCTCCAAGCTTTGGAGAAAATCAAAAAGCGATGTTGGAAGACATTGCGATTGTGTCAGGGGCAACTTTCATTGCGAAAGATTTAGGCATGAAACTTAAGGAAGTCACCCTTGATCACTTGGGTCGAGTCAATAAAGCCATCATTAAGAAAGATGAAACCACCCTCATTGGAGGACAAGGGGACAGTGAAGCGATTCAAGGACGTGTGGATGAGATTAAGTCTTTGATTGAAAAATCCTCATCAGATTATGAGAAAAAACGTATTCAAGAAAGACTTGCAAAACTCACAACAGGGGTTGGTATCATTAAAGTAGGTGCTGTCACTGAAAGTGAACTTAAAGAAAAGAAACTGCGCATTGAAGATGCCTTAAATGCCACCAAAGCTGCGGTAGCTCAAGGCGTGGTCATGGGGGGAGGAAGTGCTTTAGTCAATGCCTACAAAGCCCTTAAAAATGAAGTTAGCTCTGACATTATGGATGTTTCCAAAGGCATGAATGCGCTCTTTGAATCCTTGCTTGTGCCACTGTGGCAAATTGCAGAAAATGCAGGGTATGATGGCCAAGAAATTGTAGCGAAACAGCTCAAATCAGAGGTTAATCAAGGCTTTGATGCGAAGCAAGGGCAGTGGGTGAATATGATTGAAGCAGGCATTGTGGATCCTACCATGGTGACACGCAGTGCACTCAACCATGCGGCATCCATTGCGGGATTATTCTTAACCACAGAAGTGGCAGTGGCCTCGATTCCTGAAAAAGATAAAGCTTCCATGCCAGATCCTGGCATGTATTAAACCAAGACGTGTGAACTTTCACACGTCTTTCTTGTTTCACCTCCTTTAATGTGTGATAAAATGGGTGATATGACATTTAAAGGAAACGACTATGACGAATTATGCCAAGTTATTTGAAAAAGTAAATCATGACAATCCCTGTGATATGGTGATCATTGAAGGGGTAGTGGGTGTAGGTAAAAGCAGTTTATTGGAACATTTAGTGAAATTAGGATTCATTCCTTATCGTGAACCTGTGGTGGATAATCCTATTCTTGATCAATTCTATTATGATCGTGCTCGCTATTCTTTTCCACTGCAAGTGTTCTTTTTAAATAAGCGTTTTGCCCATATTAAAGAAGCAGTACATGTCTCACAAGCAGTGATGGATCGCTCCATTTATGGGGATGCGATATTCGCATCCATGCTTAATGCGAATCAAGAGATGGAAGACATAGAGTTTGAAATCTATCAAGAACTGTATCAAAACATGTTGGAGCATGTCGCTCCTCCAAAACTGATGGTGTACCTACAAGTCTCTGTGGATGAGGCGATTCGTCGTATTCAAAAACGAGGAAGAGATTATGAACTCATTGTGGAAAGAGCGTATTGGGAGCGTTTAAATGCGGAGTATGAAGTGTATTTCTCGCAATACAATATTTCTGATGTGCTTGTGATCAATGTCGATCACTTGGATTTTGAAGCCAATGAAGATGATCGTGAATACATCCTAATGCGTATCATGGAACGACTTCAAGA
>DAIDML010000064.1 GCA_027449005.1 Erysipelotrichaceae bacterium
AAAAAAGCCAATGTCAGTGAGAAAATCACTTTACGACGAAGTTGTAAAACAATGAGAATGTTAACTAGAACAGGTGATACTACTGATAGTATGGCTTGAATACTTGAAGTTCTTAATACTTCTCCACCAATAAAAGCATAATCAAGATAGAAAATATAATAGATTTCTTCTGCGAAAACAAAGAGTCCACACACCATTGGTAATCCAATAAAAAGCACTGTTTCTATCGCATCATAAACATGATTTCGCAAATCTTGTCGCTTATTCAGGGTAAAGGCTTCACTGATGTAAGGAATGATTGCGATTGAAAATCCTAAAGCAAGTACAAGTGGAATAGAGGTTAGTTTCTTGGTGGTAAACATGATGATTGTAAACAATATGTTGACATCAACTTCACTTACACCTTGAGCTAACATGGTATTGTTGAAACCAAACAATGTTACCATTGATTCAAGATTACTTAAAACACTGACAATCAAAAAAGGAAGTGATATCGCAAAAATTTCTTTAAGAAAAGTAATCCAGTTCAGTTTAATAGAAGTTGACTCAATTATATTGAGTTTTTTTATAATTCGTCTTTCTTTAATGAATAAATCAACAATCGCTATCCCTCCTGCAATGGATGCCGCAAGCATGGCCACATAAACTGCAACAATACGATCATGATTCAACACATTAACCAACAGTACACTGACTCCAAGTAGAAAAGCGACACGAATAACTTGTTCTAAGACTTGTGATGATGCATAAATCCTCATTTCCTTCATGCCTTGCATAAAACTACGATACGAGGATAAAACAGGTGTAATGAACATGGCTAAAGCCACAAAACGAATCACTATGAGTGTAATCTCAAAAGATGATTGAGAAGCCTGTGAACCGATGATAAACGGCACAATCCAAGGTGCAGTAAAATAGATGGTCACAAAAAAAAGAATACCTACTGAGAAGAGAACACGTTTCATGAATCGATTAATCATGAGCATCATAGGATAATCATTTTTTGCGACATAACGTGAGATAAGTGTTGCTGCAGCAACAGGTAGTCCTGCAATAGCAAGCTGCAACATGAAATCATAAAAAGTATACCCATAACTATAAAATGCAGTGTTCTGTTGACCTGCAATTTGTATAAATGGAGAAACATATAGTATTCCAATAGCCTTAGTGATAAATATTCCAAGTGAACTGGTTAATCCACTTAATATTAAGGAGCGTTTATTCATTACCATTCAATCCATCTTCTATTTCAACTTCTTCAATAACATCCTGTGCTAAAAAATCAATATCGATAAGATAGTACTCTCTCATTTGATTCAGTTTATAGTAATCTTTCCAAGCAATCATCACTTTAAGTTGTAATTGTGGTGAAGTCGATGTCCCTGATAATAGGATCCCTTTAGGAAATCCCTTCTCACTGTTCACCTGATTTGGAACTAAATTAACATAAGGATCAAAAACACCTATGGATGGACTTAACACGCTCAGTGATTCAAAGTCTTGATTGTTCTCCACCATCACAACCACCACATCATACATTGCGACTAAAGGTTGATCAATGATTAGATCATAACGATAACTGTTCGATAGTTCATACTTTTCAACGTAAAGAGAAAAATAGTTTGATTCATTGAGAAAACGATCATTATCCAAAATAGAGAAATAATGACTTTCATAGACTGTTAATGCTCTTTCAAACGCTTCATCTCTAGGTTGATGTAAACAACCTGTAAGTAAGAAGAGAAGCGCAATCGACATTTTTTTAAACATAAAAATACCTCGCGTCAATTATATCACATCATGACTTCCTCAACGCGAGGTTTTTACTATGTAAAATCAACTAAAATGTAATTCTTCTTACCTTTTCGAATAATGGTGTAGGCATGATGATAGGCCTCACTTTGATGAATCTGTGCATGAATATCATCAACTTTGACTCCATTTACACTCACTGAACCTCCAGTGATGAGATCTCGAGCAAGTCGATTAGAAGTGGCAAGCTGTGATTGCACCAAGGCATCAATCAAGGAGATAGACGTCACTGCTTTAACTTTAAGTGCATCTTCAAATACTGCCTCAAGTTCAACTAATGATAAATCTTCAAAACGTTGATTAAAGTAAACATCTGATAATTTAATCGCATGATCTAACGCATCTTTACCAAAGACAATTTCTGTGAGTTCAAATGCTAATTGTTTTTGAGCTGTTCTTAAATGAGGAGCTGCAAGATGCTGTGCTTCAAGTTCAATGATTTCATCTATCGTCTTAAATGACAGACGTTTAATGAAATTGATAACATCATCATCACTGACATTAATGAAGTATTGATAGAACACGTAAGGATGCGTCTTACTTGCATCCAACCATATGTTTTTACCCTCACTCTTCCCAAATTTTGAACCATCGGCTTTTGTGATTAGAGGTTGTGTTAATCCATACACTTTCGCATCAGAGCCTTTTACTTTTCGAATCAGCTCAATCCCACTGGTCAAATTCCCCCACTGATCTGAACCACCCACTTGCATTTCGCAATTGAGATGATTGTACAGATGCAACCAATCTGATGCTTGAAGAATGGTATACGTGAATTCAGTAAAAGAAATCCCTGTTTCTAATCTTGAAGCAACCACATCCTTGTTAATCATGTAGTTAACATTGAAATGTTTACCAAAGTCTCTTAGAAAAGTAAGTACACTGACATCCTTAAACCAATCATAGTCGTTCACAAAGCCAATGGAAGCGTCCCCTACAATGTGTTTCATTTGCTTTGCTAAGGCTTGAACATTGTGTGCAATCACATCCAAAGAAACTAAAGCCCGCTCAGTTGTTGGTCTTGGATCTCCAATCATGCCTGTTGCACCACCTAATAATGCGATTGGATGATGTCCTTGCATCGCAAAACGTTTCAATAACAGCAATTGTTGAAGATGTCCAATATGAAGACTATCTGCTGTTGGATCAAATCCACAGTAAAGTGTAATGGGTTGATTTAATCGTTCTTTTAATCCTTCAGTATCAGAACAATCTTTAAATAAATTCCTAAATTGCAATTCTTCAATGAAATTCATACAGGTCCTTTCGTTTAAAAACATCCATATGGATGTTTATAAGTTAATCAATGATGATTGACGGCGGTTAAAGACATAGCTAAGTTCTATCTCTTTCTCACTAAGCACTTCATTATGCAAGAGTTTTGTCATGATACGCATCGCTACCGCACCTAAATCATAAGATGGAATAACAATCGATGATAACTGCGGTCTTACCATTGCGTTATACTTAGTATCAATCATACAGATGACCTCACACTCTTGAGGAACAGTGATGTTGTTTTCACTTGCAGCATTGATGGTCGCAAGCGCTTGTGAATCACGATGAGTGAGAATAAGGTCATGTTTGTGATCCTTAAAATATCCTTTTAAAAATTCATAGGATGAGCGATAGTTGCTTGGGATTTGAACAAAGGTGAATCCTTCTTTGTTGGCTTCGTCAAAAGCACGTTGTGCTCCTTTGACCATTTGTGAAATCGCAAATGGATTTTTTCTATCTTCAATAATCGCCACTTTATTCTTCTCTACATCCAGATAAGCTTTAGTCACATCATAGGATGCTTTTTCAATATCTACAAAAACACTGGCAATGCTTTCATCTGACATTTTGTTTCCAATTAACACAATTGGGTATTGATATCGTTTGAGTTCTGATAACTCATCATAAAGTAGTTTATCGTTGTATATAATTACTCCATCAACACGTGACTTAATGATGTTTTCAATGGTTTCATTGATTTCAAGAATACCTTCAGTGGTGGTGTGAAGCACAATCGAATACTTATAAATTTTCGCAACATCGAGTAAACCATTGATGATTTGACCCGTTACGTTAAAACTAGCTTCGGGAACAACCAAAGCAATGGTGGTCGTTTTTTGAAGCGCTAAACCTTGTGCTACCGCATTTGGTTTATATCCAAGTTTTTCAATCGCCTCTTGAACTTTAACACGCGTATCTTCACGAACGATTTCTAATCCATTAATAACTCGAGAAACAGTAGCTAAGGAGACATTGGCTTCATTCGCAACATCATAAATTGTAACACGTTTCATACTAGTCCTTTCTTATCCATGCTTTGAGCGATTGTAGTTGTTCATCAATCTTGGATTTTAGTGTTTGAATGTCTTCTTCTAACGGTTTTGCATCAACCCAAGCTTTAAATCCATGAGTTAATGCTTCAATGCTGCTTTGAATTTGTTGTCCATGATTGGTTTTAAAATCATTGAACCATTGATCAAATGTGGATTGAACTGATGAGATGGTTTCCTCAATTGAATTAGTAAGTTGATACTTCTCATTCAGTGATGATAATCTAGTTTGTAAACGATTCAAGGATTCATTAAGTGTTCGCTTTGATTCTTCAATGGATTTCTTGACATCTTCATCTTCCAGTTTTTGCTTTATAGTTTCAGTGACTGATTGAGTCAATGATAAAGCCGATGTTTTGAATTGATGATATATCTCCTGAAGTTGTGAGTAATCAACAGAGGATACCTTGTCTTTTAAATCGATTAATTCCTGTTCTAGTTTTTCTAATAGTTCATTGAGGGTCATTTGGATTTTGATCTCCTTTATTGAAGAAAGAACCAATCGCATCTTTAAGAACACTCATGTTTGAAATGAGAATTTCTATGAGTCCTTTAACAAAACTTTCTGAGAATGCCCCCACTTGATCCACTCCTCGAGAAATGTTAGTAATGGTGGTCACTGGTGCTTTCATTTGTTCAAGATAATCTTCAAGAATAATCAGTGATCGATCCACACTTTCAATGGTTTGATTCAGTTTCTTAACCAATTTAATGAGGACAATAAAAAGATAAATTAAAAAATACAAGGCAATAGCCCCTAAGACAGGTATTAGTAATACAGAAATTGAATTTAATATTGTGAGTAATTGATCCATAAAATAACCTCTTTTACTTATTATAGACATTATTGAAACAATTTTCAATAGAATAGAAAGCGCTTTAGTTGAGAAACCGAATTATTAAAGTAAATTCCGATTTGTAAAAAATACGGAAGTTAGTATGAGAAGTTTAGAAGTGATATGATTTCTATGTTTCCTACAGGGGAAGGAGGAAAAGTATGGCACCATGGAAACATTTTAATCATGACCAAA
>DAIDML010000065.1 GCA_027449005.1 Erysipelotrichaceae bacterium
TGATCGACAAAGTGTTTCTAAAGTCAGTTCACAAAGTGTCTTGATTAAAACGTATGCTACTACCATTGACTATGCCGATGAGCGCTATCTAGCGTTAAGAGTTGGAGCGATTGCATTAGGTGGTGAGATATGAGCCATAGGAGGCATCATAAAGTTCATCCATCACTCTAAGCATTTGTTGCTTGGTGGGTGCAAATGTGGTGCGATCATCACACAGTTGACTCCACACAAGTGCGGTATTAATGTTTTCTTGACTCATGGGTAAAAGAAAGCGAAAAACGAGAGTATTATCTTTAAACTGAGTCGAAAGTTTGTGATAAAAATGAAAATTTTGTGCAATTTCTTGAGTTTGAAACATCTATTTGCCCCTTTTAATTTGGTATACTTACACTGAGGTATGAACATGAATCAAAACCATTCATCACAATCAGTCTTATTTATTATTGATATGATTGAAGGATTTGTCAATGAAGGTCCTCTTCATGACTCATTTATTCTTTCAATTGTGCCATCCATAAGGCGAGTGAGTGAATCCTTCATTCAAAAAGGGTATCCTGTGATTGCCATCAATGATGCTCACCATGATCAATCCATGGAGTTCAAAGCCTTTCCACCCCATTGTTTATTGGATACTCATGAATCACACTTCTTATCTTCTCTTCATGATGATGCTATTCTTCATCTAAAGAAAAACAGTGTGAATGCCTTTATGTCACCACAATTTCAAACGTGGTTTAAAGATGCTCCATTGTATCAAAATTATGTCATTTGTGGTTGTGTCACTGACATATGCATCCTTCATTTTGCCTTATCTTTGAATTCTTATTTTCATGAACATGATATTAACACAAAAGTCAGTGTTTTGCTTGATGGTGTTGCTACGTATCATTTAGAATCACATGATCGTGAAACGTATCATCAATCAGCCTTAAATCTTATGTCCCAAATGGGCATTCACCTTATTGAAAGCGAGTCCTTATGAGTCACCAATCTTTATACATTGATTTCTATGAAATCACCATGGCCTACACGTATTTTAAAGAGCATTTATTGGATGTGGAAGCCACCTTTGATATGTTTGTAAGAAAAATTCCTGATCAAGGTGGATACATTGTGGTTAATGGACTTCATGATTTGATTGAAAGAATTGAGAATTTTAAATTTGAACCAGATCATATTGAGTATCTAAGATCAACTAACATGTTTGATGAAGCATTCTTAACGTATCTTTCAACACTCAAACTTAATCTCACCATGACCGCGATGCCAGAAGGAACCATTGCTTTTGCGAATGAACCCCTCATTACCGTGACTGGTCCCCTCATTCAAGCTCAACTCATCGAAACCCTGCTCCTTGCCAGTATTAACTACCCTACTTTGGTCGCAACCAAAGCTCGTCGCATCAGCACTGCTGCAAAGAATAAAGCAGTGGTGGAGTTTGGTGCACGTCGAGCTCATGGTTTCGATGCCGCTGTGGCTGGTGCTCGTGCTGCAATCATCGGTGGATTTAAAGCCACTTCAAATACCTTAGCCGCCTTTACTCATCAACTTCCATTGTCTGGAACTTTAGCCCACAGCTACATTCAAATGCATGATAGTGAATATGAGGCATTTCTAAGCTATGCACGCATCAATCCAACCAAGACAGTCTTACTCGTGGATACCTACGATACGTTGAACTCAGGGGTTCCTAATGCCATTAAAGTGGCAAAGGACTACCTTATCCCCAATGGATACACTTTGTTTGCGATTGGTTTGGATTCTGGAGACTTAGCCTATCTTTCTAAGAAAGCAAGAAAAATGTTGGATGAAGCAGGATTACATGATACCATCATTATTGCTTCTAATTCCTTGGATGAACACCTCATCATGAACATGGACGCTCAAGGAGCTCAGATTGATTCTTATGGAATTGGTGAAGCCTTCATCACTTCCAAATCATCTCCTGTTATTTCTGGAGTGTATAAGCTCGTAGAGATTAAGAAAAAAGATCAAGTGATTCCAAAAATTAAACTTTCTGACAACATTGAAAAAGTGACCAATCCTGCCCATAAGAAAGTCGTTCGCTTCTTTGATCAACAAGGCATGGCTATGGCCGATGTCTTGTTTCTTAAAAATGAAGTAATTCCATTGAATGGATTTGATTTATTTGATCCAATTTCTCCATGGAAGCGCAAATGGATTGAAAACTATCACATCAAAGAAATGCATGAAGTGATTTATGATCAAGGAAAACTGGTTTATGAGTTACCTTCGTTAGACAAGATTAAAGTTTATGCACAGTCTCAGTTTGAAAGCATTTGGCCTGAAGTGACCCGTCTTGTGAATCCTTCCATCTACTATGTTGATTTAAGTCAAGGATTGTATGATTTAAGACAAGAACTCATCACTCAAAGCATCACAAAAAAATAGTCCGTTAAGGACTATTTTTATTTATCGTTTGCCTTTATCATATGGTTCTCCTAAGGCTTTAGGAGCAACGGATTTCTTCGAAGTGAAGGCAAGAACGAGAATGGTTGTTAAGTAAGGAATCGATTTAAAGAGATATCCTGGAATACCTAATCCCACAAGCAGTGGAATGGAAGTGTACGTGG
>DAIDML010000066.1 GCA_027449005.1 Erysipelotrichaceae bacterium
CCTTAGGAGGAGAGTTCATTTTTGGTCATCAAATCCATTGGGCTTACTTTGATCAAAACCATGCTCAACTTAATAATAGTAAACTGGTCATTGAAGAACTATGGGATGAATACCCGCAGTTAGACCATCATCAGGTTCGCAGTGTATTGGCTCAGTTTCTATTCACTCAAGACGATGTCTTCAAATCCGTCAGTGCTTGTTTCATTTGAGTGGCTAGATGAACTTGATAGAGAGGTTTGACCACGGGGATGTTTCTTAGACCTCCTGAAGAGATGTTAAGTAAGCATACCCCAAGGTTTAGACACAACTCACCAATCTTTTGAATGTCTTCCACACTGTTTCCTGTTGGATCATACTCATCTCCACTTAAACGAATAAAGACAGGACCTTCAAATGCCTTTACTACGGCTTGAACAACACGTTTTAAAAACAAGGTACGATCTTGACCATATTCATCACTTCTTTGATTCACTAAAGGCGTTAAGAATTGATTGATTAAGTAACCATGAGCTCCATGAATCTCAACAAAATCATACCCACATGCACGTGCTGCTTTTGCAGCATTCGCAAAATCTTGAACGAATTTATCAATGTCCGCATGACTCATGCCTATCACATTGGTTTCATCCATGGGTCCATAGACAGGGGTATGACTACGCTTACTTTTATTACCTGCATGAGCAAGTTGAATTCCAATCTTGGTGTCATAACGATGAACAAGAGAGACCAAATGCGTTAATGCTTCTTTTTGCCTCGGATTAAAGATACCTAAGCAATGATCAGAAATATAACCAAACTCATTCACTGCAGTTGCTTCTTGAATGATGAGTCCTGGTTGACCTAAAGCTAAGTTAGTGTAGTGAGTGAAGTGAAAGTCATTGGCGACCCCGTCTTTCTTTTCACATAAATAGGTACACATAGGAGCAACCCCAACTCGATTCTTAAGGTGTAACCCTCCTATTTCAATTGGTTCAAATGTTTTCATCATTGTTTTCTTCCTCTTCCATTTCTAGTGATAATGTTTCCCATTCATGAACATACTTTGCGATGACGTTATGTTGTTCATCAATGGACAAATTAAGTTCTTCCATTTTTTTGAAATCGTGATAGTATTCAGGTTCAAAGCGACAATCACGCAGTTGTTCAAGCTTAAGTTCATTGGATTGAATCAATTCCTCAAGTTCCTGAATGCGTTTTTCTTTTTGCTTTCGTGATTTTTGATGTTGCTTACGCTCTTGATGAGCTTGGATGCGTTGTTCCTTTTCATTATCCACAACCTCATCCACTTGCACTAGGTCGTCACGCTCTTTTAGTGTGCTTGATCCCTCTTCTAAGGTTAACACAGCTGTGGATACTTTATCAATGAAGTAACGGTCATGTGATACAAACAAAATGGTTCCTGTATACGATAACAATGCCTCTTCTAAAGCTTCTTTCGCAGGAATATCCAAGTGATTGGTTGGTTCATCCAACACCAGAAAGTTAGCTCGCTCCAACATCATTTTAGCTAAAGACAATCTGACTCGCTCTCCCCCTGAACATGCACTGACTGATTTAAAGACGTCATCTTGAGTGAATAGGAACTGCGCTAAGACACTTCGAATCTGATGATGATCCAACTGTGGATAGTCATCCCAGAGTTCTTCAATGACTAATTTACTGGAGTTAAGTTGAGCGTGGTTTTGATCAAAGTAAGCCCAATGGATTTGATGACCAAAGATGAACTCTCCCCCTAAAGATGGAATCTCTCCCACAATGGTTTTTAAGAGGGTGCTTTTCCCTACCCCGTTCTTACCCAGCACCGCAACACGTTGACCTCTTCTAAGTGTTAAATCTAAAGTTTGGATGCTTTGATCATAACCAATGGATAAATCTGATAGAATTAACACTTCCTTTCCTCCTTTAATGTAAGGATTGAAAGAAAACTTCATGTTTTTGCTGCCTTTTGAAGGTGCTTCAATACGATCCATACGTTCAAGATATTTGATCTTGGATTGTGCAAATGCCGCCTTGGATCGTTTATATCGAAACTTTTCGATGAGAGCTTCTAATCGTTCAATGTCTTTTTGTTGACGATGGTACGCACTTTGCATCTTTTCACGCATTTTTAGTTTAGCTTTTTGATAAGAGGAATAATTTCCTTTAAAGGATGTAGCTTTCTCATATTCAATTTCAACGATGTCAGTAGCCACTTTGTCAATGAAACGACGATCATGATAGACAAAAAGAATGGTCTTCGGATACGTAATCAAAAAGCCTTCAAGCCACTCAATCATTTCAATATCTAGATGATTGGTTGGCTCATCTAGGATTAATACATCTGGATAAGATAATAATAGACTAGCTAACGCAAGGCGGGTTTTTTGTCCTTGAGAAAAAGTATGAATGGATTGAGGTAACACTTCTTTAGAAAAGCCCATCTTCGTCAACATGGTTTCCATCGTACTTTGTATGTGATATCCACCCATGTCTTCAAATTCATGTTGAAGGATGGAAAGTTTATTTAACAGTTTTTCATCTTCAGGATTAAGGGAAACCTGTTGATGAAGGGCGGTGAGTTGCTTTTCTAAAGCCACCACCTTAGCCATCGCTTGTTCAAAGACTTCTTGAACACTCAACTCTTCGTTTTCAAAAGCATGTTGTTTTAAGGATTTTAAGGTGATCTTACCTCCATAAAACACATCTCCTTCGTCCGGTGTTATTTCCTTGGAAATGATGTTTAAGAGTGTGGTCTTTCCACTACCGTTCAATCCAATAATGGCTACTTTTTCTTTTTCATTGATGGTTAAAGAAACATCACTGAGGATGTTTTTTGAAGGATAGGACTTTGAAATGTGACTTAAGGTGATAATCATAATTTAGGGTAGAAGCAAGTAATTTGCAAATCCTCGTGCGATTTCCTTTGCGTATGTTGGGTATTCAGTGATCCAAGCTTGAGCAGATGGTTCATGGGTTAAGTGAATGACTTCAATCACAAGCGCATGCACACCTCTAATGTTTTGATAAGAGAATGTAGCATTGCGTGATTGTGCAAACTCAGAAAATTGAGCTGCACCTAAGGCTTTCCCGCCTGTTTCACGAATCGTGTACCGACCATCATACATTTGATTGTCTAATCCCTGAGCCAATGCTGCAGGTAAGACCCCTTGTATGTTACCACGACCACGGTTATTTGTGGAGACCAAAGTCGTATTTTCAATGAGTTGTCGATGAATTGCTGCTCCTAAACGTGATGAATCAACAACCAATATCTATGGAGTAGGAGGGCGTTTGTTTAAAACATACGCATCACAAGCCAAGTATTACATCGAACTGCAAATGGTGGGAAACACCAATCCAAGTGTGCAAGGAACCCAAGTCATTTATTCATCGTATGCATCATCACGACTAGGGGCTGCAGTGCATCGACAATTGATTGAAAATACGTCTTTGGTCTCCACAAATAACCG
>DAIDML010000067.1 GCA_027449005.1 Erysipelotrichaceae bacterium
CTTGGATGAAGTACCAAACCATGCGATCAGCATGGGCATACACAACATTCTTCAAGCGAAGAAGATTGTGTTATTGGCTACAGGTAAGAAGAAAGCAGAAGCCATCAAAGCCATGGTTCATGGCCCCATTAATGAAGCCTGTCCTGGATCAATCCTACAAACACATCCTAATGTGACGTTGATTCTGGATACTGAAGCAGCATCCCTTTTATAAACAGTCAATCGTTAAATCGATGGTTTAAACGAGGCTGTCATAAACCCACTGAATCGATTATGATTAAATGGATAAAAGTGATCAACATAATCGTTCTTATCTTGAACATAATCACACCATCATCTTTGAAAGGTAAATACGTATGAATACTTACATGGCATTTGATTTAGGTGGTACCAATCTTAAGTATGCGGTGATTGATGAACGTGGAACTATTCTAGAAAAAGGGAAAGTTAAAACACCACAATCCAATCTTCAAGAATTATTATCCATCCTTCATTCCATCACAAAGACGTATAAAGAGAAGTACTCCTTGAAACAAGTCGCAATGAGTTGTCCAGGAGCGATTGATACTCAATCCGGATACATTGGCGGTGAGTCTGCGGTGAAGTATATTCATGGTCCAAACATGGTTGATTTGATTTCACATTCCACTGGTATGGAGGTCTATATCGAAAATGACGCTAACTGTGCTGCCTTAGCCGAACTTTGGTTAGGAAATGCGAAAGCATATCATGATTTGATCTTTGTGGTGATTGGTTCTGGTATTGGTGGAGCGATTGTGAAGGATAGAAAGATTCACTATGGTAAACATCTTCATGGTGGTGAATTTGGATACATGCTTGTGAAGAAAGAACCTAACAGTAATCGATACATGAACTGGAGTGAAACCAGCTCTACTTATGCGTTGACTGAAAATGTAGCTAAAAGAAAGAATGTGCCTATGGATTCATTGAATGGGGAAATGATTTTTAAACTAGCAAGTGAAAATGATCGTGATTGTATCATTGAACTTGAGGAATGGTATCACACCTTAGCCATAGGAATCTTTAATCTTCAGTATATCTATGATCCTGAAATCATCCTCATCGGTGGGGGTGTGAGTGAGAATGAAAGCTTAATTACGGAGTTAAATAAAAGAGTCCATGAGCTCGTCATCAATAATGGGTATGCTAAAGTGATGCCACTTATCAATAAGTGTTACTTTCACAACGATGCCAACTTGATTGGAGCGGTCTATGGGGCGATGAACAGTTTAAAATCAATTCAAGAGTAAATCTTAAACAAAAAAGGAAAGCGAGAGCTTTCCTTTATAATCCACATTTGAGTTGAGCATTACAGTTGGTGCATGTGTTGCATCCACCGATTTCCTCCACAACACCTTCAAGACAGATTGGGCAAATATCACCAACTTCATTTCCAATGTCACGGTCTTGACGATCAGATCTTAGATCGGTTTTCTTCTTGGATTCTTGTTGAGCCTTAACATCAACACCAAAGTCTTTAACGATATCAAGTTGTGACCAAGTCACTTCTTCATCATTGGTGAGGGAGAGGACTTGTGATTCACGAGATCCATCCACATACACTGTTCCACCTTTTGCGCCATTTTTATATAGACGCTCATAAATGGTCTGAACTTGACGTACGGAATAACCTCTTGGTGCATTCACAGTCTTTGAGATTGAAGAGTCAATCCAACGCTGGATGGCACATTGAGTGTCTGCATGTTCTTCAGGACTAAGTTCCATTGCGGCCACAAAAATGTCAGGTAAAGTGCTCTTCGTGTATTGTGGATTGTAAGCGAGGAACTCTTCCACAATCGCTGCATTCACTTCAATGAACTTGCCTAAGCGACCTGAACGGTAGTATGAGAAACTGAAGTAAGGTTCTAAGCCTGTTGACACACCGACCATGGTTCCAGTTGAACCAGTAGGGGCAATGGTGAGTAAATGAGAATTACGAATGCCGTACTTTAGAATATCATCACGAATGTCTTGAGCTAAGGTCTTCATGTATCCAGTATTAACGAAGGCTTCACGATCGGTTAAGAAAGGGAATGATCCTTTTTCTTTCGCAATATCAATCGATGTACGATACGCTGTTTCCGCAATCGTTTGAAACACCGTGTTAATCACATCAAGGGATTCAGGAGCACCATAGCGTACACGAGCCCAAATGAGCATGTCATGAAGTCCCATGATGCCTAAACCAACACGACGTTCACCTAGTGCTTGAACTTTGTTTGGTTCTAAGAAGTAAGGAGTGTCATCAATGACGTTGTCTTGCATACGCACACACGTTGCGACGCTGTGTTTTAAATCATCCAATAGAAGTTGACCACTGGCTTTATCCACAAAGTTAGCTAAGTTAATGGCTGCTAAGTTACATACGGAATAAGGTGCTAATGGTTGTTCACCACAAGGATTGGTGGCAACGACTTTTTGACCATAAGCGCGAGCATTGGTTTTCTCATTCGCATTGTCAATGAAGAAGATACCAGGTTCTGCGGAGTAGGTTGCACAGAAGTTAATTAAATCCCAAATATCGCGTGCACGGACGGTACGATATACTTTCACAGGATAGCCTAAAGCTGCCCATTCACGCACATCACCAATCTTATACCATTCACGATCATAGAATTCTTTCTCTTCAGCACTTAAGTGCTCAACGTCTGGGAAACGCAAGTCATAAGCCGTATCATGTTCAACCGCATGCATGAATTCATCGGTTAAAGTGACTGAAATGTTAGCTCCTGAGAGAAACTCAGGATTGACGACTTCAAGACTACCACCACTAAGCAACATTTCACGTGCATGGGAGGCGATATGTTCAGGAACGGATTTGTTTTCAGCTAAGGATTCATACATCTCTCTTTCAATCTTAGAAAGAGGATTGAATTTCAGTTTACGTAAGGCTTCTTCTCTGACCACCACATCATTGGAATGTTCAGATAACCATTTCAATACTCTAGGATTTTGCATCTTAGAGATAATGAATTCAATGATATCAGGATGCCAGTCCGCAAGCATGATCATTTGAGCTCCACGACGTGAGCCCCCTTGTTCCACAAGGTGAGTTAAGTTTGCGATGTCATTGAGCCAAGAAACAGCCCCAGAAGACTTACCACCAACCCCTTTAGCAGGTGCAGCCTTAGGACGAAGGGTAGAACCATTGGTTCCCACACCACCGCCACGAGACATGATTTCCATGACTTCTTTACGATGATCTGCAATACCACCACGTGCATCGCGAACAAAAGGCATAACAAAGCAGTTGAAATAAGTGACCTGTGTGCCACTTCCTGCACCATAAAGTACACGACCTGCAGGGATAATGTTAAGTTTTTCTAATTCTTGAGAGAATAAATCTCCATAATAATGACGAGATTCAGTTGTCTTTTCAGTTGAAGCTAAAGCTACACCGACACGTCGAGCAATCTGTTCGTAAAATATTTCCAGTGGCTTATCCACTTTTTTATAGGGTCGAGTAATAATCCCCGTTGCAG
>DAIDML010000068.1 GCA_027449005.1 Erysipelotrichaceae bacterium
AGGTTGAATGGCTAAGACAAAGGCAGTAAGTAGAGAAAGTAATAAGATGATATGTTTTTTCATAGGGTTCACCTCACTGTTATTATAATCAACCTGTATGACAAGATACAAACTCATGTATCAACTACACAAGAACTTATATAAGTTACAAAAAAAAAGAATGCATTGAAGCATTCTTAATCAATCACAACAGCATTCTTAACAATCACATAATCCACAGTTTTTAATGCATTAAGGGTGTTCCCTCCAGCATAAGAGATTGAGGATTGCAAATCTTCTTGCATTTCTATTAGAGTGTCAAAGATGGATCCTTTACTTTGTAGATGAATCTTTTTGCCTTCAACATTCTTACGTTCACCTTTTTGAAACTCTGAAGCACTTCCAAAGTATTCTTTGTGATCAACACCATTGATGTTGATACGTTGACCTGGTGATTCTTCATGAGCTGCAAACATGCTTCCCATCATGACCATGGTTGCACCAAATCGTAACGATTTAGCAATATCACCATTGGTTCTTAATCCACCATCCGCAATGATGGGTTTTGTGGCTGCTTTAGCACACCAACGAAGGGCAGCCAATTGCCAACCAGCGGTTCCAAACCCTGTTTTCAGCTTGGTGATGCAAACTTTACCTGTACCAATTCCGACTTTGATTGCATCAGCACCCGCTTGTTCAAGTTCAATGACGGCTTGAGGTGTACCAACGTTTCCCGCAATCACAAAGGATTGAGGAATGATGGCTTTAATGTGTTTAATCATGTTTACAACACTTGGAGCATGACCATGTGCAATGTCAATGGTAATGAATTCAGGAACAAGATCTTGTTTTGCACATTGCTCAATGAAATCAAATTCTTCAGGTTTCACCCCAACAGAAATGGAAGCAATGCATCCTTGAGCATGCATGTCTTCTATGAAGGTTAGACGTGTTTCAGGATTAAAACGATGCATGATGTAGAAGTAACCAGCCTTCGCAAGCTTGAGTGCTAAAGATTCATCCATGATGGTTTGCATGTTTGCAGGGACCACCGGGAGTTTAAACTTATGGTTTCCCAGGGTAAGGCTAGTATCACATTCACTGCGAGAGGTGACAATGCAACGATTGGGAATCAGTTGCACATCTTCATAATCAAAAATTTTATCCATGTCTGTTCTCTTTCTTTTTTTCGATTAAAGTATGCAGTGTTTGGATTAAGTCATTAAGATCCACAAGGGTTGTACTTTGATCGTACATGTTCTTAAGTTCAACTTGATTGTTTTGAAGTGCTTTTCCAAAGACCACCTGATAAGGGATTCCAATGAGTTCAGCATCATTGAATTTGACTCCAACACGCTCATCTCGATCATCAAGCACAACATCCATTTTCATGCCTTGAAGTGTTGTGTACATCTCATTGGCGAGGGATAGAGCTTGTTCATCTTTAGTGGAAACCACAATCAATCCAACTTCATAAGGAGCCACATGAATTGGCCAAACAATGCCTTTTTCACGATGGTGTTGTTCAACGATGGCAGCCATACAACGGCCTAAACCAATACCATAGCTTCCCATGATGACAGGTTTAAGTGTGTTGGTTTCATCACTGTAGTATAAGTTCATGGCCTTAGAATACTTATCCCCAAGTTTAAAGGTGTTACCCACTTCAATGCCTTTTTGAATTTCTAAAGGAGCATGACACTCTGGACACGCATCATGACGATGAACCATGCTGACATCAGCCACTTCATGAGTACTAAAATCCAACAAGGAAACATTCACAAAGTGCATGTCCACCTCATTAGCACCTGTCATCATGGTGGTTAATGAATACACTTCTTCATCCACTAACAGTGGAATAGGGCAGTTGACTGGCCCAATATAGCCCATTTGAATGTTTGCATCTGCTAACTGCGTTGGAGTTGCTAGTTCAACAGATGTTGCCTCAAAATGCTTTTGAAGTTTAACACTGCTGACTTCACGATGGCCACACACACTCACTGCCACAAGTTTTTCATCAATCATGTATACAAGGGTTTTCACTAAGGATTTAGGTTCTAGGTTGTAAGCTTGACACAGTTGTTCAATGGTTTTTAAGTTTGGGGTATGAAGTTGAGTGTATTGATTGGCTAATGCGGGTGTTGCACGCTCACTGACTTGTCGTCTTGCGATTTCTAAGTTAGCAGAATAATCACAGGATGGACAATAGACGATGGTGTCTTCTCCAATGTCTGTAATGGCTTGAAATTCTTCTGAAAGAAGTCCTCCCATCACACCGGTATCCGCTTTAACAATGCGATAATGTAGTCCCATCTTATTAAACGATTGAATGTAAGCTTTCACCATCGCATCATAGTTCTTTTGAAGACCATTAAGATCTTTATCAAAAGTGTATGCATCCTTCATGATGAATTCTCTGACACGAATCACACCAAAACGAGGACGAGGTTCGTCTCTAAATTTGGTTTGGAATTGGTATAATGATAAAGGAAGATTTTTGTAGGATTTAATATGGGCACTTGCGGCTACCGCAAACAGTTCTTCATGTGTCGGACCTAAGACCACGTTACGGTCAAAGCGATCTTTGAACGCAAACATGCTTGAACCAAACAAATGACGACGTCCAGAGGCGATATACACATCTTCTGGAATCAAGGAAGGCATTAAGACTTCTTGAGATGCTGCAGTATTCATTTCTTCACGCACGATGTTTTCGATCTTCTTTAAGACCTTAAATCCTAAAGGTAAATACATGTACACACCAGCAGAATTCTTCTTTATGAATCCTCCACGGACAAGAAGATTACCTGAAACGGCTTCTTCATCCTTCACATTTTCTTTATACGTCACAAAATAAGAATTTTTAAGTTTCATAATGTACCTCTTAACACTGTAAGATTATATCACATAGAAAAGAATTTGACTTTAATCTTTGATGATGTTAGAATACTCATGCAAACAAATCGTAGAAAGTAGAACCCGATTCTCACCTGATTCCTTAAGGTTTAGGTAAAAGCTACATGAAACAACCATTTTTCATGTTCTAACGGGAATCTACACCCGTTTTTGTTTTGTTCGGAGGTGAAATTATCACAAAAAAACCAATCATCAATGAAGATTTGGTCAATGAAGCCATTCGCTTTAAAGAAGTGCTTGTCATTGGACCAAATGGAGAACAACTTGGAGTCATGTTTCGACGTGAAGCACTTACTAAGGCTGAAGAATTAGAACTCGACTTATTCTGTGTTGCTCCAAACGCCCAGCCGCCTGTCTGTAAGATTCTAGACTACGGTAAACATCGTTTTGAATCACAGAAGAAGGCGAGAGAAGCCAAAAAGAATCAACATGTGACTGAAGTCAAACCACTTCGTTTATCACCAGTCATTGATACCCATGACTTTGAGACTAAACTCAAACATGCTCGTAAATGGTTATCAGAAGGAATGAAAGTCAAAGTAGATATGCGCTTTCGTGGTCGTTTGATTACTCGTTTAGATGTAGGAAA